>NZ_JBHVQX010000022.1:0-127417 GCF_042886395.1 Streptomyces sp. NPDC058008
GTCGTGGTCCGCGAAATGCAGCTGGAACGACGACACCCCCGGCAGTGTCCCGGCGGGCGCCCGGATCTCGGCCGGGAAGTTGGGCAGCGTCGACAAGTCGTTCCCGAACGACGCCGTCTCCGACGTGAACCGGTCGCCCGTCAACTGCATACCGTCACCCGAGTCACCCGCGAAACGGATGACCACCCGGTCCAGACGGTGAATCTCGTTCACTCCCGCTCCCCGATCGATGGTACGAGTTGTTCCTGAAGGGCACGTTCCGTGCGGGTCAGCGGGACGTCGGCGCAGAGCCGCTCCGGATGGCCCGCCGGGGGTTCCTCCAGTCGGGCCGGGACCATCGGTACCGGCGGTCCCATGGTGGGCAGGCCCAGCCAGATCCAGCCCGTCGCGGTCAGCGAGTGGTAGACCTCGCGCAGGGCCCTGGTCACGTACTTCATGCGGGCTGTACCTCCGCACCGGCCCGGGCACGCGGAGCCCCGTGTTCCGTGCGCGGCTCCTCCTCGCCCCACGTCCACAGCCGGGACACCGCGTTCAGGTCCAGGTCGTGGCCCTCGCTCCAGATGCGGGCCGCCGCCGTCAGCACCGACTGGCGGTCGGCCTCCGCGGTACCCGGGCGGGCCGGGAGGAGGGGGGTCACCGCGCCGGCGCCCAGGCGGATCGAGCGGTGCCTGCGGGCGAAGGCGGTGAGCGTCTGGCGGGGACCCGCCTCGACGAGCAGGACGTCGTCGGCGGCCAGGAGTTCGTCCAGGGCGTTGCGGAAGTAGACCGTGTCGGTGATCTGACGGGCCCAGAAGCGCGGGCTGCGCGCCTCGTCGGGGCTCATCAGGGTCCCGGTGTATCCGGAGTAGAGGGGCAGCTTCGGCTCCCGCAGCGGGAGGCCCTGGTAGGAGGCCTCCACCGCGTCGGAGGCGGGGGCCATCGCCGGGGAGTGGAAGGGGCTGGTCGCGGGCACCGTGACCACGGTGTGCCCGTCGGCCTTGAGGCGGGCGGCGACCTCGGTGAGCGGGCCCTTCGAACCGGCCAGCATCACCTGCTGGTTGGCGTTGACGGCGGCGATGCCGACATCGTCGGTGAGGTACGGGCGCAGCTGCTCCTCGCTCGCGGCGACCGCGAGCATGCCGCCGGCCGGTATCTTCACGGCCTCCCGGACCCGGGCCGACACCATCCGGGCCGCGTCGCGCAGCGACACCACTCCGGCGAAGGTGGCGGCGACGAGCTCGCCGGCGCTGTGGCCGAGGAAGGCCGTCGGGCGCACGCCCCAGCTCAGAACGAGGCGGCCGAGCGCGTAGTCGACCGCGAACAGGAGGGGCTGGGCGCGGCGTACGTCGTCGATGGCGATGGAGGCGCGCGCCGGGTCGAGCCAGTCGGCCCGGATGCGGGGGCCCTCCTCGCCCATGTGGGAGAGGGCCGCGTCGACCGCGGCGGTGAAGACGGGTTCACGGCGGTAGAGGCCGGCGGCCATCCCGGCGTGCTGGGAGCCCTGGCCGGGGAAGAGCAGGGCGACCGGCCGGGGGTGCGAGGCGTCGGTGGTGCGTGCCGTGTGCACGGCGCGGGAGGCGAGGGCGGAGACCGAGACGGCGGCGCCGCGGACCGGGCCGGGGGCGGTGCCGCACGGCACCGCGGCGGGCAGGGCGGGGAAGATCTCGCGGTGCACCCCGCTGAGCATCGGCAGGAGTTCGCCGCGTACGCGCTCCTCGTCCTCGGCGTTGCGGCCCGACCAGAGGATGAGCCGGTGGCGGTCCGGGTCGGTGGAGCGCGGGGCCTGGTACAGCGGACGCAGCGGCGGGGCGGTGTCCTCGTCGCCGGGGGCGGTGACATCGAGTACGCCGAGGACCGCGTCGCCCTCCGCCACGGCTTCGGCGGCGCGCTTGACCGCGTACACGGTGATGGTCTGGGGGTCGGGTTCGCCGAAGCCCGCGACGAGCGCGAGGTCGGCGCTTCCCTCGTGGAGTTCCCGGTGGGCCTGGCGCAGCGCGCGGCCGGGGGTGGAGGCGGTGCGGACGGTGAAGCCCTCGTGCTCGGGCCTGATGCCGGGGTCGAGGACGGCCGCGCCGAGGAGGACGACGGTACGGGCGGGCAGGTCCTCGGGAGAGCGGCCGAAGGCGCGCAGCACCGCCGATACGCCGGCGGCCGAGGCCCGTACGTGCTGCTGGGGCGCGGAGCCCGGGCTGACGATCAGCCGGCGGACCACCGCACTCCGGTTCGTGGGCGACATGGTTCCCTCCTCGTGGGCCGCGGCTCCGGCCCCACTCGGTACGTAGGCGGCGGTACGGGGACGACAGGGGTGCAGCGGGAGGTGGCTCGGTGCGGTGACGGCCGCCCCGCCCCCGGGGGATGGAAGGCGGGACGGCCGTGTGGGACCGGCTCAGGCGACGGGCGCCTGACCGGAGTTGATGAGGGCGAGGAGCGCGCCCGGGGTCTCGGCGTCGACGACGGCGTCGTCGGGGATCTCGATGCCGTACTCGCGCTGGATCTGCCCGATGACCTGGAGCAGGGCGAGGGAGTCGTAGCCGAGCTCCATGAACGGGGTGTCGATGACGTCACCGTCGAGGTCGATGCCCTCCTCCTCGCCGGCGCTCTCGCGCAGCATGCGGGTCAGGTCGGCCAGGGTCACTGTGGCGGTCGTGGTGCTCATGGTCGGTGCCGTCCTCTCGGTTGGGCGTGTGGGTGGTGCGGGGATGGGTGCGCGTGGGGGGTTGCTCGTGGTGCCCGGGACCGTGGGGCTGTTCAGCCGTGGCGGCGCAGGACGAGTGCCGCGTTGAAGCCGCCGTGGCCGCGGGCGAGGACGAGCGCGTTGCGCAGTCCGGCCTCGCGGGCCTCGGTCACCAGGTCGATGGTGTGGCCCGCGGCGGCGGCGGTGACGTTGGCGGTGGGCGGGATGACCCCGTCGCGCAGGGCGAGCAGGGCGGTCGCCGCGTCGAGGGCGGCGCCCCCGGCGAGCAGGCGGCCCGTCATGGTCTTGGGTGCGGTGACGGGGACCCCGTTCGCGCCGAAGAGCGCGGTGAGGGCCTGGGCCTCCTCCCGGTCGAGTGCGGGCACGCCTGCGGCGTCGGCGAAGACGACGTCGATGTCGGCGGCGGTGACCCCGGCGTCGGCGAGGGCGTTCTCGGCGGCCCTGCGCAGGCCGGGCGGGCGCCCGGTGCCGGGGGCCGGGTCGAGGGTGGCGGCGTATCCGGCGACCTCCCCGTAGACGGTGGCGCCGCGGGTGCGGGCCGAACCGGCGTCCTCGACGAGGAGGATGGCGCCGCCCTCGCCCGGCACGTATCCGGCGGCGTCGTCGGAGAAGGGCAGGTAGGCGCGGGCCGGGTCGTCGACCGTGCTCATCAGGCCGGAGGCGATCTGCGGTACCCAGCCCCAGGGGCAGATGGCCGCGTCGACGCCGCCGGAGATGACGGCGGGGAAGCCCTTGCGGATGTGGCGGCGCGCGTGGCCGAGGGCGTCGATGCCGCCGGCCTGTTCGGTGAGCAGCACCCCGCTGGGTCCGCGCAGCTTGTGCCGGATGGAGATCTGGCCGGTGTTGACGGCGTAGAACCAGGCGAAGGACTGGTAGGCGCTGACGTACTCCTTGCCCTTGCTCCAGAGGTTCTGGAGTTCGCGCTGCCCGAACTCGACGGCTCCGCCGGACGCGGCGGTCACCACGCCGATGCCGTACTCCGGCAGTTCGGCGGTGTCGATGCCCGCGTCGGCCAGGGCCCAGTCGGCCGCCGTCAGCGCGAGGCGTGTCATGTGGTCGGTCTGCGGCATCAGCCTGCTGGGGATGTGGTCCTCGGCGACGTAGTCCGCGACCTCCCCGGCGATCCGGGAGGGGTACTGGGTGGCGTCGAAGCGGGTGACGGGACCGAGGCCGGACTCGCCGGCCAGCGTGGCCTTCCAGTAGTCCTCGGTTCCCAGGCCGTTGGGGGCGGTGATGCCCAGGCCGGTCACCACTGCGGTGGTCATACGGTGCTCCTCTCCGGGCGGGCCAGCACCATGGCGCTCTGGAATCCGCCGAAGCCGCTGCCCACGCTGAGGACCACGTCGGTCTTCTTCTCGCGGGCGGTCAGCGGTATGTAGTCGAGGTCGAGCTCGGGGTCGGGCTCGTGGAGGTTCGCGGTGGGCGGCAGGACGCCGTGCTCCATCGCGAGGGCGCAGGCGGCGATCTCCAGGGAGCCGATGGCGCCGAGCGAGTGCCCGATCATCGACTTGATGGAGCTGATCGGGGTGCGGTACGCGTGCTCCCCGAGGCTGCGCTTGAACGCGCCGGTCTCGTGGCGGTCGTTCATCTTGGTGCCCGAGCCGTGGGCGTTGATGTAGCCGACGGTGTCCGGAGCGAGGCGTGCCTCGACCAGGGCGGCGTCGATGGCCTCGGCCATCTCCAGTCCCTCCGGCTTGAGTCCGGTCATGTGGTACGCGTTGCAGCGGGAGGCGAAGCCCGCGATCTCGGCGTAGATGTGGGCGCCGCGCCGCCGCGCGCTCTCCAGCTCCTCCAGGACCAGGATCGCCGCGCCCTCGCCGAGGACGAGTCCGCTGCGGGTCCGGTCGAAGGGCCGGCAGGAGCTCTCCGGGGTGTCGTTGCGGGGCGTGGTGGCGTGGATGGCGTCGAAGCAGGCCGAGGTGATCGGCGAGATCGGGGCCTCGGTGGCGCCGGCGATCATGATGTCGGTGGTGCCCTCGCGGATGAGTTCCACCGCGTGGCCGAGCGAGTCGAGGCCTGAGGTGCATCCGGTGGAGACGACCGCCGCCGGGCCCTCCGCGCCGGCCGCCAGGCCGACCTCGGCGGCGATGGAGCTGGGTACGAAGTGGCGGTAGAGCTCGGGTACGGCGTACTCGTGGTCCACGTTCCACTTGCGGCCGCCGTCGCTGACGACCGCGTACTCGCGTTCCAGGCTGGTGGTGCAGCCGACCGCGCTGCCCACCGCGGTGCCGATGCGGCCCGGGTCGAGGGCGGAGAGGTCCAGGCCGCTGTCGGCGAGGGCTTCCCGGGTGGAGACCACCGCGAACTGGGAGGCCCGGTCGAGTCTGCGGACCTCCTGGTGGGAGAGTCCGGCGGCCAGGGGGTCGAAGTCGCACTCGGCGGCGACCTGCGAACGGAACGGGGAGGGGTCGTAGAAGGAGATCCTCCGGGTGGCGGTGCGGCCCGCCGTGAGGAGGTCCCAGTACTCCTTGACACCGACCCCACCGGGGGCCACGACGCCCAGGCCGGTGATGGCGACTCTGCGCATGGTCTACCTGGCCTTCGACGGGGCCTGGTGCGGCTGTGCGCACCTGCCGGTTGGCACTGTGGGGGTCACTGTCGATCCCTTCGTCCGTGTCACTGCTGATCGTGGGGCGGTGTCGGCGGCCGGGGCGGTTCGGGTTGGGAACCCCCCGGCCGGCCGGACCGGTCGGCCGCTCGTTCGTGGCGGGCCGCCTTTTCCGGTGCAGCCATGGAACGTCTGTGCCCTCGACCGGGACTCGCGTGCGCGTGGACCTGGTGAATCGCCCCACTATGTAGGGATATTCCCGTGCTTTCGGGACGGCACTTCGGCGTGCTTGGAGCGCAGCATGGCCAGCGAGCGGATGAGGATCCGGCGGGTGTCGCCGGGTTCGATCACGTCGTCCACGAGGCCGCGCTCGGCCGCGTAGTAGGGGTGCATCAGCTCGGTCCGGTACTCGTCGATGCGCTGCGCCCGCAGCGCCTCCGGGTCGTCGGAGGCGGCGATCTCCCGACGGAAGATGACGTTGGCGGCGCCCTCCGCGCCCATCACGGCGATCTCGTTCGTCGGCCAGGCGAAGGCGAGGTCGGCGCCGATGGACCGGGAGTCCATGACGATGTAGGCGCCGCCGTAGGCCTTGCGCAGGACGAGCGAGATGCGGGGCACGGTCGCGTTGCAGTAGGCGTACAGGAGCTTGGCGCCGTGCCGGATGATGCCGTCGTGCTCCTGGTCGACGCCGGGCAGGAAGCCGGGCACGTCGACGAGGGTGACCAGCGGGATGTTGAAGGAGTCGCACGTCGAGACGAAACGGGCGGCCTTCTCGCTGGCGTGGATGTCCAGCACCCCGGCCAGGGCGGCCGGCTGGTTGGCGACGATGCCCACGGGGTGGCCGTCCAGGCGGGCCAGCGCGCACACGATGTTGGGCGCCCACGCCTCGTGGACCTCGAAGGTCTCCCCGTCGTCGACGATCTCCTCGATCACCGCGCGGATGTCGTAGCTGCGCCCCGGGTCGGCCGGCACGAGGTCCATGAGCGCGTCGGTACGCCGGCCGGCGGGGTCCTCGCAGGCCACCGCGGGCGGCAGCTCACGGTTGTTGGACGGCAGCAGCGCGATGAGGAACCGTACGTCCTCCAGGCAGGTCGCCTCGTCGTCGTACGCGAAGTGGCTGACGCCCGAGACGCTCGCGTGCACGTCGGCGCCGCCGAGGCCGTTGTGGGTGATCCGCTCGCCGGTCACCGCCTGCACGACGTCGGGTCCCGTGATGAACATCTGCGCGGAGTCACGGACCATGAAGACGTAGTCGGTGAGGGCCGGCGAGTAGGCGGCTCCCCCGGCGCACGGGCCGAGCATCACACTGATCTGCGGGATGACCCCGGAGGCCGCGACGTTGCGGCGGAAGATCCCGCCGTAGCCCGCGAGGGCGGTCACGCCCTCCTGGATGCGGGCGCCCGCCCCGTCGTTGAGGCTCACCAGCGGTGCTCCGGCGGCCTGGGCGAGGTCCATCACCTTGTGCACCTTCGCGGCGTGCGCCTCCCCCAGCGCGCCGGCGAAGACCCGGAAGTCGTGCGCGTAGGCGAACACCGTCCGGCCGTGTACCAGCCCCCAGCCGATCACGACCCCGTCGCCGTGCGGCTTGCGCGCTTCGAGACCGAAGCCCGAGGCCCGGTGCCGGCGCAGCGGCTCGATCTCGGTGAACGTGTCCTCGTCGAAGAGGAGTTCCAGCCGCTCGTGGGCGGTGAGCTTGTTCTTCCCGTGCTGCCGCCGGGTCGCCGCGGGGTCGGGCCCTCGGCTCACCTCTTCCTTGAGCCGGCGCAGTTCGGCGGCGGAGCGTCGCAGGTCGGGGGCGGCGGGGGCGGCCGGTGCGGCCGTCAGGTCGTCGAGGATCGTCATCGGCCGAACGTAGGAACGCCGGCTAGAGACGTGCTGGAGAACTCCCCCGGGACCCGCCGGAGGCCTCCCGCCGGCAGGTCAGCCGGTGGCCGGCACCGGGAGGTCCAGGGCGGGGTCCGCGGAGAGGACGGCCTGGTGGAGGCGTTGCAACCGGGCCGAGGGCTCCAGTCCGAGCTCGTCGACCAGCGTGACGCGCAGCCGCTGGTAGGCCTCCAGCGCCCGCCAGGCACCGCCCGAGCGGTGGAGTGCGGTCATCAGCTGGGCGCAGAAGTTCTCGTGCATGGGGTGCCGGGCGACCAGGACGCGCAGTTCGGGCACTATCTCGGTGTGCCGGCCGATGACGAGGTCGGCGTCGATGCGCCGCTCCAGGGCGGCCATCCGGTCCTCCTCCATGCGGAGCACCTCCAGCTCCAGCACGGTGCCGATGCGTACGTCGACGAGTGCGGAGCCCTGCCACATGTCCAGCGCCCGGCCCAGCAGGGCGGAGGCGGCGTAGTGGTCGCCCGCCTCGTGCGCGGCCCGCCCCGAGGCGGCGAGCTGGCTGAACTCGTGGGCGTCCACCTGGCCCGGCTGCACCTGGAGCAGGTAGCCGCCGTGCTGGGTGATGAGGATGTCCTTGGCCTGGCGGGACGGGTCCCCCTCGATGGCCGCCGCGATCTTGCGGCGGAGCTGGAGGATGTAGGTCTGCAGGGTGGTGGCCGCGCTGCGCGGGATGTCCTCGCCCCAGATCTCCTCCATCAGCGTCGCCACGGGCACGACCCGGTCGGCCTGCAGTGCGAGCAGGGACAGGATCTGGCGCGGCTTGGCTGCGGTGGGCACCACGGACACCCCGTTCTCACGGGCTGCCAGCGGTCCCAGGACTTTGATCTCCATGAGTGCCCCCTCCTTCTCGTGCTCCGCCCGGCCGGCCCCGGAGCGGACCGGCACGGGCTTGTGGAGTCCGGGCCGAGCCTGACACCTGTGGTGTTCGAGTCCCAGTGAGGTGGTCACGAGGGCGCACATGAAAATGTCATGCCCCGGTGGTGAGCCTCGCACTGTGCGGTGCGGCGCGGCGGGACGCAGAATCCTGGCACTCGGGAAACGAGTGAACGACGGAAACGCATCCGGTCTCGTATTCACGGACTCCGTGGGGGAATTCCATGAACATCACCGTGCACATCTCCGCACCCGACGCCCCGGCCGGCACCGCCGCCGCCCGGCCGCTCTCGTCCGATCACCGGCTCGCCCTGCTGACGGCACGGGCCGGTCTGGAGCCGGAGCTGGCGCAGCGTTACACGAGCGACCCGGTCTCCGTGCTCGCCGAGTTCGGCCTGCCCGCGATGGAGCCGGTCTACGGGGACGTCCACAAGAACAGCACGCCCGGCGCCTCCGGCCGGGGTCTGGTCATCGACCACCTGGACCGGCCGGGCACCGCCACCCTCTACGGGTGCTACAGCGGCATGGCGCCCCTGCCCGGGGAAGAGGCCGGGGCGGCGCTTGCATGACCATGACCGGGGGGGCGGGCATCGAGATGCCCGTGGGGTTCAAGAGGCACCTGCGGGTGGAGGCGATCGAGGGGGACGCCGTCTACCTGCTGTCGGACCAGGGGACGACCGCCTTGCAGGGGCGTGAGATTCAGGAACTCGCGGCCCTGCTGGACGGCACCCGCACCCTGACCGGCGTGCTGCGGGACGCGGAGGCGACGCTGCCGCCCGCGACCGCGGCCCACATCATCGCGGAGCTCGCCCGCGCCGATCTGATCGGCTATCACGACCCGGCCGCCGACGCCTGCACGGAGGCGTACTGGGAGTACGCCGGCGTCGGCGGGCCGAGCGCCTCCGCGTCGTTCCGTACGACGCCGGTGGAGCTGGTCGTCCTGGGCCGGGCCGACCCGGCGGCGGCCCGGGCGGAGTGCCTGGCCGGCGGACTGCGGCTGACGGACGACGGGGAGCCGGCGGCGCTCTCCCTCGTCCTGTGCGACGACTACCTGGACCCCGGGCTGGCCTCGCTCGACGCCCGGCACCGGGCGTCCGGCCGGCCCTGGCTGCTGGCCAAGCCGAGCGGCGTGGAGACCTGGGTGGGCCCGGTGTTCGGGTCGGAGCAGGGTGCCTGCTGGGAGTGCCTGGCACACCGGCTGCGCGGCCACCGGGCCTCCCGGGCACCGGTCCTGCACGCCCTGGGGCTCGCGGGCACGGTCCAGGTGCCCGAGGCCTCGTTCGCCACCGTGCGCGCCCTCGGGCTGCACACGGCGGTGCTGGAGGCCACGAAATGGGTGGCGGGCATGCGGTACGAGGGCCAGCAGGCCATCTGCACGCTCGACACCCGCACCCTGCACACCAGCAGGCACCCGGTGAGCCGCCGCCCGCAGTGCGCCCGGTGCGGTGATCCGGGGCTCGTCCCCGAACGGGTACGAAGACCCTTCGTACCGAGATCCAGCCCGAAGCTGCACACGGTGGGCGGCAACGACCGGGCGCAGAGCGCGGAGACGGTGCTCGCGCTCTACCGGCACCTGGCCGGTCCGGTCACCGGCATCGTCTCCGGGCTCCGCCCGGCGCCCGGCTCGCCGGAGGGGCTGAACCGGTACGTCGCCGGGCGCAACATGGCTCTCGGCGACAGCCGTTCACTGGCCGGGCTGCGCGGTGGGCTGCGCGGGCAGAGCGGCGGCAAGGGGACGACGCCGCAGGAGGCCGAGGTGGGCGCCCTGTGCGAGGCGCTGGAACGTTACTGCGGCACCCGCCAGGGCGATGAGCCCACCGTGCTCGACACCCTGGCCGGGCTGGGGGACGCGGCCCTGCACCCCAACTCCTGCCAGCTGTTCGCCGGCCGGCAGTTCCGGGAGCGGGACCGGTGGAACGCGCGGCACTCCCGGTTCCAGCAGGTCCCGCCGCCGTTCGACCCGCACGCACCCGCCGAGTGGACCCCGGTCTGGTCGCTCACCTCCGGCACCCAGCGGCTGCTGCCCACCTCCATGCTCTACTTCGGGCCCGGTCCGGGCGGCGTGCCGGCCGCTCCGTGGGCCGACTCCAACGGCAACGCGGCGGGCAGCAGTCCGGAGGACGCCGTCGTCCAGGGCTTCCTGGAGGTCGTGGAGCGGGACGCGGTCGCCCTGTGGTGGTACAACCGCACACGGCAGCCCGCGGTGGACCTCGACGCGTTCGACGAACCGTGGCTGGCCCGGACCCGGCAGACCTACGCGCGCATGCACCGGGACGTCTGGGTCCTCGATCTCACCGCGGACTTCGGCATACCCGTGATGGCCGCGGTGTCCCGTCGCACGGACCGCACCGCCGAGGGGATCTCCTTCGGATTCGGGGCTCATTTCGATCCCCGTCTGGCACTGCGCAGAGCGGTCACGGAGATGGCCCAACTGCTGCCTCCGGAGGAGGACTCCCCCGAATTCCTCACCGCGGAAGCCGACCTGAGTTCCTGGTGGCGCGGTGCGACGGTGAAGAATCAGCCATACCTCAGCGCGGATCCAGCCGAAAGCCCGCGCACCCCCGGGCACTACTCCTTCACCGCGCGAGGAGATCTGCGGGAGGACATCGAGTTGGCCGAAACCCTCGTACGCGGTCACGGAATGGAGCTGCTCGTCCTCGACCAGACCCGGCCCGACGTGGGACTTCCCGTAGCGAAGGTGATCATTCCGGGGATGCGGCACTTCTGGGCCCGTTTCGCCCCGGGCCGCCTTTTCGACATACCCGTGAAACTGGGACGCCTCGAGCGCCCGCTCCCATACGAACAAATCAACCCTGTACCGCTGTTCGTCTGATTCCCGGCGGCCCTCACAGCCGCTAGCTCACGGACAACGGGAAGACATAGCATGCGTCCGCCACTGTTGGTCCAGGCGAGGAGGCGGCGATGCCACAACAGAACGTCGTTCCGTTCTCACCCCGTTCACAGGCGCCGGCACCGCGGCTGGCCCGCGCGATCATCGTGGTCGCCCTCGTCTGCTACGGCACCATGACGGTGCTCAACGTGGTGCGGACCCGTCCCGGCACGACCCAGCTCGTCGTCTGCGTCACCCTGGTCCTGATGGTGTTCGGCGTACAGTTCGCCGTCTCCTCACCGCAAGCCCGCCGCTGGCCCACCGGCTGGAAAGTGCTCGTGCTGAGCGCGCAGGCGGTGCTCACCTTCACACCGCTCGTCTGGTTCGGCACCAACTGGGGCAGCATGGAGGGGCCACTCGCCGCCTCCCTGCTGCTCACCCTCCCGGCGCGCTGGGCCTGGCCCAGCTACGGGCTGCTGATCGCCTTCATCCCCACGTACAACCTGCTGGCCGGGGCGACCATCGACCTGGTGCTGTACTTCACCATCGCCGGCATCCTGACGGGTCTCGTCATCTACGGCCTGACCCGTCTCACCGACCTGGTGCACGAGGTGCACGCCACCCGGGAGGAACTGGCCCGGATGGCGGTGACGCAGGAGCGGCTGCGGTTCGCCCGTGACCTGCACGACCTGCTCGGCTACAGCCTCTCCGCCATCACGCTCAAGGGGGAACTGATCCACCGGCTGATCAGCAGCCGTCCGGACAAGGCCCGCGAGGAGACCGCCTCGGTGCTGCGGGTGGCCCGCCAGGCGCTGGCCGACGTCCGGCTGGTGTCCAGCGGGTACCGCGACATGTCGCTGTCCGAGGAGGCGGAGTCGGCGGGGACCGTGCTCGCCGCCGCGGACATCCGGGCGGACGTCACGGTGGAGTGCGGCCGGCTGCACCCGGTCGTCGACACGGTCCTCGCCACCGCGCTGCGCGAAGGGGTGACCAACATCCTGCGGCACAGCGGGGTCCGGATCTGCAGCATCAAGGCCGAGCTCGACGAAGAAACGGTCCGTCTCGGTCTGACCAACGACCACCCGCACGAACCCGCCGACGTCTTCTCCGCGCGGGCCGGCGGCGGGAGCGGGCTGGACAACCTGAGGACCCGGTTCGCCGCGATCGGCGGGGGGCTGACCGCGGGACTCCGGAGCGACGGCCGGTTCCATCTGGAGGTCTGGGCACCGGTCAGGCCGCGGAACCACGACGGCGAGCTGCTCGTACTCGATCCCGCGACCCCGGAGAGATCCGCTGTAGCCTGACTTCACATCATCTGACCGGGGGTAATGATGTTGTCCGTGAGAATCCTCCTCGCCGAGGATGTTCACATGATCCGAGGCGCGCTGGTGGCTCTGCTCCAGCTGGAACCGGATCTGCATGTGGTCGCCGCGGTGGACCGCGGCGACACGATCGTGGAGACGGCCCTCGCGTCCAAGCCGGACGTGGCGGTGATCGACATCGATCTGCCCGGCATCGACGGACTGACGGCCGCGGCCGAGCTCCACGAGCAGCTGCCCAGCTGCCGCACCCTGATCCTGACCAGCCTCGGGCGGCCGGGCACCCTGCGGCGCGCCCTGACCGCCCACGTCTCGGGCTTCCTGCTCAAGGACTCGCCGCCGGACCAGCTCGCCCTCGCCGTACGGTCGGTGGCGACCGGGCGCCGGGTCGTGGACCCCCAGCTCGCCCTGACCGCCTGGGACTCCCCGGAGAACCCGCTGTCCCCCAGGGAGCTGGAGGTGCTACGGCTCGCGACCCGCGGCGCCGACGCCGCCGAGATCGCCGGCTGCCTGTACCTGTCCAAGGGCACCGTCCGCAACTACCTCACGGCCATCGTCGGCAAGCTGGGCGCGCGCAACCGCATCGACGCGATCAGGATCGCCGAGGAAGCCGGCTGGCTCCCCTGACCCCGCCCGCCCGGGCCCGGGGCCCGCGCCGGGTGCTCCCAGCAGGGTGTCGAGCATGCCGTCGTCCAGGGTGGTCCCGACCGACAGGTCGGCCAGCTCGCCGAACCCGGTGTCGCAGACCGCCACGCTCACGACGTACCCCTCCCCCGCCCGGAACGTGCCGAACTGCCACTCCGAGCCCGGGACGGGCGAGCCGTCCGGCCGGACCAGCCGGGTGCCGTCACCACCGCGGTCGCCGTCCAGCGCGAAGCCGAACTCGGTGAACCGGAACCGGAGTCCCTGCCCGAGCGCCTTGCTGTACGCCTCCTTGAGCGTCCACAGCCGCACCAGGGTGTCGTTGCGCGCCGCGTCGTCCGCGGCGTCCAGCCGCCCCTTCTCGTACGGGGTGCACGCCTGGCGTTCGGAGCCGGTGTGCGCGAGCCGGCGGTCGGCGCGCTCCACGTCGACGCCGATGCGCCCCCTGCGGGTGATGCCGACGACCATCATCTCCTCGGTGTGGCTGAGGCTGACGTCGATCTGGTCGCAGCCCCGCACGTACGGCCGCCCGCCCGGCTGGTACGCCAGGTCCACCAGGTCGGGACCGGTGCGCAGGACCGCCGCCGCGGCGTGCCGGAGGAACAGCCGGGAGGCGACGAACCTCTCGCGCATCCGGGGCTGGGTGAGCTTCTCGTAGCGGCGCCAGTCCCGCCCCAGCCGCCGGCGCAGCTCCTCGTCCGTGTCCCCGCGCGGACGCCAGGCGGGCATCGTCGCGTACACCACGACGCTTCCGGTGCGGGACAGCTCGCCGTGGACACCGTCCCAGGGGGCCCCGGGGCCTTCGGCGAGCAGCGGGCGCCCGACCCGTGCCCTCACCTCAGGCTCCGGAGAGGGCCGCGGCCAGCGGCCCGGCGTCGAGGGCGGAGATCACCCCTGCCAGGTCCACGGCATCACTCGCCGGCCCCTGGCACACGGGCAGGCAGACGGGGCCGCGCAACCCCCCGCCCATCCGCCGCAGGTACGGCGTGAGCACGGCCTGCGGCCCGATCTCGACGACGTGCGTGGGCACCTGCTGCGCGAGCAGGCTGCGGGCGGCGTCGGCGAACCGGACGGGGGCGGTGATCTGTTCGGTCCAGTAGGGGGCGTAGAGCGGCTCGGTGGCCAGCCGGCCGTACACCGTGGAGTAGAACGGCACCCGGGCGGCGCCGCCGGGCACCCGCCGTACGACCGCTTCGAACTTGGGCACCACGGGCGCCATCAGCGGGGAGTGGAAGGCGTGCGACACGGCCAGGTGGCGGCAGCGGATGCCGCGCTCGCCGATCCGGGCCTCGATGCGCTCCAGGGCGGCGCGGTCGCCGGAGAGCACGATCGCCTTCGCCGCGTTGATGGCGCTGATGCCCACCTCGGGTTCGGTGGCGACGAGTTCGGCGGCCTCGTACGGGGTGACGTAGAGGGCCATCATGCCGCCGCCCGGAGGCAGGTACTGCATGAAGGCGCCGCGCATCGACACCAGCTTCGCGGCGTCGGCCAGGGTCAGCGCCCCGGCGACGGTGGCCGCCGCGAACTCCCCGATGCCGTGGCCGAGTACGGCCACGGGGCGCACCCCGGCCTCCTCCAGGGTCCGGGCCAGGGCGTACTCGACGGCGAACAGGGCGGGCTGGGTCAGCGCGGTGCGGTGGACGGCGGGGTCGTCGGCGAGGATCAGCTTCACGATGGACTGCCTGGTCCACGGGGTGATCGCGGCGTCGGCCTCGTCGAGGAAGGTGCGGTAGCCGGTGGAGTTCAGGTAGAGCCCGGAGGTCATCCCCGGGTGCTGGGAGCCCTGGCCGGTGAAGACGAACGCGGCGCGGACCTTGCTCTCGCGCTGGTTCGTGTCGCGCATGGCGAGGAAGTCGGCGAGCTGGCGCACGGTGGGGTAGGCCCAGATGTCGGCGGGCTCGACGAGCGGGCCGAACTCCTCCTCGATGTCGCCGTAGAGACTGAGGGCGGCCACCGAGTCGAGGCCCTCCTCGGCCAGCGAGGCGGAGTCCTCCACCGGGCGGCCGAGGAAGTGCGCGACCCGTTCGCGCAGCCACTCCCGGTGGGCCACGGCGAAGTCGTCCTGCGCGCGGGGCGGTTGGTCCTGCATGTGTCTGCTCCCTGTCGGGCTCTGGGGCGGGGGGCGCCCGGGGGCGGTCGGGGGTACGGGGGGGCTGCCCGGGGTGTCAGGCCAGCGGTGAGCGGTAGAGGTCGTAGCTGCGGCGGTTGTGCAGCCTGGCCATGACCTCGTCCAGCGCGAGGCGCTCGCAGTCGGCCGGGCGGTCGGGCAGCGGCAGCCCGAGCCGTCCGACCAGCCGGTAGAGCACCGCGGTGGCCCAGGCGGGGGCGGCCAGGAAGGCGTCGGCGCGGCCGGGGGGCTCGTGCCGCTGCTGGCGCCACACGCCGAGCGCGGCCGCTCCGGCGAGCACCAGGGTGTAGCGGTCCGCGAGGCCGAAGCTGTAGGGGCTGGAGAGGGCCTCCCGGTCGCCCTGCGGCACCTTCTCGAACGCCTTCTTCAGGTCCGCGAGCTCCCCCGTGAGCGCGCGGGCCAGGAAGCGCAGGGTGGGGCCGCCCTCCCCGTCACCGCCCCGTCCCCCGGCCGCTTCGAGCAGGTCCGTGCAGGCGACCAGGGTCGCCGCGAGCGGGTCGCCGTCCCCGAGCAGGACGGGCTGGGACAGGTCGAGCGGCGGCAGCGGGTCGTGCGGGCGGAACAGTCCGGGCGGTGGTTCGGGATCCGCGAACCAGGCGTGCCGTGCGAAGTACGGGAGCTGGGGCAGGATGCTGACCTGCCGGCCGGCGCTGCCCGCGTGGCCCAGCGAGGTGACGGGCAGGTCGCGGCGCTGCTTCTGGAACATCCCGTACGCCCCGTCCTCGGCGAACGTCTCCTCGCCGAGCACCGACGACATCTCGTCCATGCTCTCGGCCACCAGCTTGGGCGCCAGGTAGGCGGCGGCCGCCGCGTAGGCGCTCATCTGCCGGGGCAGCAGGTGCAGCGCCCTGGTCGCGACCAGGGCGAGGCAGTCGATGACCAGCAGGTCGAGGAAGCCGCCGGTGAGCACGTCGCGCACGTGCTGCACGTCCAGGGACGAACGGCCGTCCTCCCGTGGCCGGTCGGCGAAGCGGGCGACGGTGCGCAGCGCGGTGTCCGCGCCGGCCAGCACGATGGAGGGGATCAGCCCCCGGATGAGCAGCGAGGAGCGCAGCGACAGCTCGTAGCCGTCGCCGACCTCTCCGAGCACCGCGCTGTCGGGCACGGGGCAGCCGGTGATCCGCAGACCGCCGAACTCCGCGCTGCGCATGCCCGTGGTGGTGCGGCGGGCGAGGTCCTCGACCCGGTCGGCCGGCAGTTCGTCGCGGTCCAGGAGCAGCACCGTGTGGCTGCGCCCGCGCGCGGCCCCCTCCGTGCGGGCGAAGATGACGAGGCCGGTGGCGCGGGAGGCGTTGGCGATGGCGGACTTGCTGCCGTCGAGGACCAGGCCGCCGGGGACGGTGCGCGCGGTGAACTCGTCGCGGACGAAGTCGTTGCCGTGGGCGACCTCGTGCCGGGCGACGGCGACGCGCCGCCCGGCCAGGAGCAGCCGGGCGGCGTGCCGTCGCTGTTCGGGGTCGCCCGCGGTCCACACCGGGGTGGTGGCGAAGAAGCAGTTGAGCCCGTAGCCGAAGCCGAGCGAGGCGTCCCGGCGGAAGACGGGGCGCAGGATCCGGCCGAGTACGTCCATCCGCTCCAGCCGGCCGCCCACGTCGGCGGGCACGAACTCGGCGTTGAGGTCGAACGCGTCCAGCACCTGTTCGGCCTCGGCCAGTACCTCTCCCCCGGCGTCGGCGGCGAGCAGGGCGGCGGTGCCGAGCGGGTTCGCCGGGTCGTCGAGGGGGCCGAACGCCCGCTCCAGGGTGTCGATCCGGTCCTCGGCCGTGGTCATCGCGGCCTCCCCGCGGCCAGCAGCAGTTCGACCTCGGGGTCGATCCGCTGGTGCAGCGGCGTGAGTTCGCCGCGCAGGAACAGCCGGCGCATGGCCGCGCGCTCGACCTTGCCGCTCGTCGTCCGGCGCACCGTGCCGGGGCGCACGAGCAGGACCCCGGCGGTCCGGATCTCGTACTCCTCGCCCAGGCGCTGCTGGACCGCTGCCGCGAGGGCCGCCAGGTCGATGTCGTACCGGCTGCGGGCACGGAGTTCCTGGACGATGACGACGCGTTCGCGGGCACCGGGCACGGCGAAGGCCGTGGCGGCCCCGAAGAGGCCGCTGACCTGCTGCACCGTGCGTTCCAGGTCCTGCGGGTAGAGGTTGCGCCCGGCGATGACGATCATGTCCTTCAGCCGGCCGGTGACGTGCAGCAGGCCGTCGTCCAGGGCGCCGAGGTCACCGGTGCGGAGGTAGCCGCCCCCGCCGCCGTCGATGCGGCAGTCGAACGCCGCCGCCGTCTCGGCGGGGCGGGCCCAGTAGCCGGGCCCCACGCTCTCGCCGCGGACCCAGATCTCCCCGATCCGGCCCTCGGGGAGTTCGCGCCGGGTCTCCGGGTCGACGATGCGCAGTTCGGCGGACGCGGCGGGACCGCAGTGCGCGAGGGTGCGGCCGGGTCCGCTGGGGGCGGTGAGGCGCCCGGCCTCCAGCGCGGCCGCGTCGACGGTGCGGGCGGCGGTGGCCGGGGCGGTGCGGGTCCCGGAGACGAGGAGGGTCGCCTCGGCCAGGCCGTAGCAGGGCGCCAGGGCCCCGGGGCGCAGTCCGGCCGGGGCGAAGCGCTCGGCGAACGCCTCCAGGGTGGCGGGGTCGATGGGCTCGCCGCCGTTGACGGCGACCTCCCAGCGCGACAGGTCCAGGCCCGCGAGCTGCGAGTCGTTGATCCTGCGCACGCACATCTCGTACGCGAAGTCGGGGGCGCCGCTGACCGTGAGCCCGTAGCGCGAGACGGCCTCCAGCCAGTTCGCGGGACGCTTGACGAACGCGGCGGGCGACATGAGCACGGCGGTGCCGCCGAGCCACAGGGCGTGCAGGAGCTGGCCGACGAGTCCCATGTCGTGGTGGAGCGGCAGCCAGCCGCCCATCCTGATGCCGGGCCTGGTGCCGAGGGCCTCCCGGATGGCCCGCTGGTTGGCGAGCAGGCTGCGGTGGGTGACGGTCACCCCGCGGGGGTCGCGGGTGGAGCCGGAGGTGTACTGGAGGTAGGCGACCGTGTCCGGTTCGGGGACGAAGGGCTGCCAGGGCTCGGGCGGGGCGACGGCGGCGGGCCCGTCCGCCAGCAGGCAGACCACGCCGCCGTGGCCGGTGCGGGCGAGCAGCTGGGAGACCTCTGCGGCCTCCTCGGTGGAGGTGAGCACGCAGACCGCGGCGGACTCCTTGACGATGCCGGCGACCCGCTCGTCGTGGTGGCCGCGGCCGCCGGGCGGGGCGACGGGCACGGCGACGGCTCCCGCGTACAGGCAGGCGAGGAAACCGGTGACGAACAGCGCGCGCGAGCGGTGCGCGACGATCACCCGCTCGCCGGGCCGCGCGTGGCGGCGCAGCACGGTCGCCAGGGTGCGGGCCGCGCGGTCGAGTTCCGCGTAGGCGATCGTCCGGGGACGCAGGCTCCCCTCGTGCTCGGTGAGGAGGATCAGCGCCTCCCGGTCCGGCGTCGCGGCCGCCTGGGCCTGCAGGTGTTCCGTAAAAGTCCCGTGACCTCTCACGCCTCCCCCTCCCGTGTCGTGGTGCCGTCCCCTGGGACGGGCCACGGCCGGCTCTGCTGTCGGCAAGGTAGGGGGGCGCCCTTGAGGGGTCCTCGACCTCGCCCGTGGATGTGCGGCGCACGGCGGTTCACGGTGCGGTCCAGGTGACCGGGGGCCGGTAGCCGCCGCGTTTGACGGTCCATCCGGCGTAGGCCGCCCTGGTCTCCTCGTCCGGTTCGCCGGAGCGGCGGACCAGGGCGAGCAGCACGGCGGTCACGGCCGCGAGCTCGGCGTCGTCGGGCCGGCCGCGGAGCACGGTGATGCGCATCGGATTCGCCATGACGACAGCGTGCTCCCACCTGCTCGAAGCGGGCTCGTGCCCGGGAAGCGCCGGAGCCGAGGACCTGGTGGCCCTCGGCTCCGGCGCGGGTGGAGGCGGTCCGGCGCGGGGGTGTCAGCCCAGGACGCGCTCGTAGGCGATGTGCCGGGTGCGTTCCACGACGACGTCGGCGCCCTCCCGCATCTGCCGGGTCAGCGCGGTGTACCCGCCGTCGGCCAGGGCGCGTTCGCAGGCGTCGGAGTCCCGCCACCACTGGATGCCGGTGTACACGTCGGGCCGGAGCGTGGAGCGCAGCAGATCGCTGCCGCCGAAGCCGCCGAGCCGCCGGAAGTGGTCGTCCGCCCCCGCGTACAGCCGCTCGAAGTGCGACGGGTCGCGGTAGATCCGGGCCCGGGTCAGGACCACGTTCTCCGCCCCGGACACGGCGTTCTCGTTCAGTTCCCGCGCCACGCTGACGGCCTGGTCCACCTCGGTGTCGGCCATCGGGCCGAGCTGTTTGACGTGGGCCTGGAAGGTCGCGTCGTGGACGGTGTCGAGGAAGCCCCGCATGGTCCGCCAGTGCCCGAAGTGCACGAAGACCTCCGGGCGTTCGACGAGCTGGACGGTCACCAGGAAGTCGAAGCCCCGGCGTCTGCGCAGGTACTGGGAGTGATCCCTGAACTCACGCTCGAACCTCTCGGTGTCGCCCTTCACCTCGAAGCGGTTGACCACGGTGACGGGGGTGTCCTGACTACGACTGTGCACGCGCTTCCTCCGCGAACTGCTTGGCATGACGCAACGTGGTGGAGCTGTTGGTACCGAGTGACCTGCGCACCAGGGCGCGCGCCTCGGCGAGGGTGGCCTGCGGGCCCAGCGCGGCGCGTACGCCCGCCGGGTCCAGGGTCACGGTGTGCCACGAGGTGGCCCTGACCGTGCCGTCGCCGAGCGACTCGATCACCCAGCGGCCCGTGTGGCCGGCCATCGCGACCGGCACCCGGATCTGCTTGTAGACGATGACGGCGCGGTCCTCGAAGCAGACCCGGACCGAGGTGGTGTTGTGCGTGGAGCCGTCGGGGCTGCGGGTGTCCATGTCCATGTGCTGGATGCCCGGCTCGTCCTCGGTGAGGTCCAGGCGGGCCACGTGCGGCAGCCGCTCGGGCCACAGGTCGGCGCGGTCCAGGAAGGCGAACACGTCGCCGGCCGCGCCGAACACGGTCGCGGAGTCGCTGAAGGTGAAGTGGAGCTCCTCGCGGGCGTCGCCCTGCTCCGCCGTGTTCTTGAGGGCCAGGAGCTCGGCCCGGCTGTTGCTGTCGACGGCGTTCTCGATCAGCTCCTCCGCGGCCGGGTCGTCGTCCACGGCGCGGTAGTCGTGCAGCAGCGTGACGCGGCTGCCGCCGTCCTCCAGCGCCTGGACGCGCCACTCGCCGCCCATCGAGGCGACGGGCGCGGCCGTGACGACCTGGCGGAAGGTGATGGTGCGGGCGGCGGGGTCCAGGACCCGGCGCGAGGTCCAGGTGCGGACCTTGTCACCGGCGACGGCCCAGATGCGCAGGAGCTGCTCGCCCCCGTCGGCCGGGGCCTCCTCCAGCACCTCGACGTGGACGGTGGGGCCGAACACCTGGGGCCACTCGGCGACATCGGCCACCAGCGCGTACACGGCGGCGGGCGAGGCCCCCACGGTGATGGAGTGCTCCGTGACATGGAGTGCTTCGGTTTCGGACGTAGCGGTCGGCGCCACGGCAGACCTTCCCTTCGACAGTCCGCGGCAAGGCGGATCACAAGGCTGACATGAAGTGCTCAAGCGGAACTGGAGAACCGGTGGACCCGCCGCCTAGGCGGCGGCGGCCCAGCCGGGTCGTTCGAGGATGTCCAGGACGGCGCAGCCCCAGCTGTATCCGGCGCCGACGCTGACCAGGACGCACCGGTCGCCGGGCGCCGCCCGGCCGGAGACCATCAGGTGGTCCAGGCCGGCGAACTGGTCGCCCGCGCCGAGGTGTCCGACCGTGCGGCTGAACTCCCAGGTGGTGCGGGCGGGATCGATGCCGAACGGCTTGTAGTAGATGGAGTTCAGGCGGCGTCGGCCGAAATGCGGCAGCACCACCCAGTCGGCCTCGCCGAGTTCGCTGCCGGCGTCGGCCAGGGCCTGCTTGATGACCGTCTGCTGGCCGCTGTGGGCGCGGGTGATGGCGTAGGAGATCCCGGCGCGGCCGACGAAGGACCGCTTCGCGGCCTCGAAGTCCACGGGCATGCGGTGGCCGAACGGTGCCGTGGTGAAGGGGTCGTCGCCGCGGTGCAGCGGTTCCAGCTCGGGGTCGGCGTGCAGGGCGAGCGAGACCAGCCGGGCGAAGCCGCCGCGCCGGGAGAGCACGAGCGAGGTGGCCCCGTCGGCGTACGGGGTGCCGGGGTCGGTGTTCCAGCGGTCGATGCCGGGGGCGCAGAACCGGTCGGCCGTGGTGAGCAGGGCGTCGCCGTGCCCGTGGCCCGCGGCGAGGTAGGCGGTGGCCAGGTCGAGGGCGGCGAGGCCGCCGTTGGACATCTGCCGGATCTCGATCGCCTGGCAGGTGTTGCCCAGTGCCTCGCGCTGGATGTAGGAGGCGACGGGCCACAGGTCCTGGCCCTGGTGGTAGGTGTCCGCGTGCAGCAGCAGGCCGACCTCGCCGCCGTGGGTGCCGGCCCGCTCCAGGGCGGTCCGCGCGGCGGTCGCGGCCATCTCGGCGGCCGACTCGTGGGGCGAGTACGCCACCGAGTCCATGTCGGCGCCCGCCGCCACCCGGGGCGGGCACGCCCCGGAGGCGACCGCGTCGGCCACCGGGATGCGGGAGGGAAGCCGTGTGGAGGTCCCCCGTATGTAGACGTCTTCCAGACGCACTGTCACTCCAAGGAAGGTCGGGACTCTCAGCTCGTCGCGGCGGCGAGCGGCGGGGTGTCGTGGACCAGGCCGGGCGGTCCGTCGAGCAGGACGTAGTGGACGGCGTCCAGGAGCGCCTGCCAGCTGGCCGCGGTGGTGTTGCCGTCCACGCCGACGGTGCCCCAGCGCCGCTCCCCGTCGCGGTAGGAGATGAGCACCCGGGCGGCGGCGCCGCTGCCGGTCTCGCCGCTGAGCACCCGCACCCGGTAGTCGATCAGTTCGAGCCTGGCCAGGGCCGGGAAGCAGGGGTCGAGTGCGGTGTGCAGCGCGGTGTCGAGCGCGTTGACGGGACCGTTGCCGTGCCCGGTCGCGGTGACGCTGCGGCCCTGCACGAGGAGCCGTACGGCGGCCTCGGTGCGGACCTCGCCGCCGAGCGCCCCGGACACCCCCACGGACCAGGACTCGACCTCGAAGGGGCGGGGGGCGGGGCCGCCGGTGAGCTCCTCGCGCAGCAGCAGCTCGAACGAGGCGTCGGCGGACTCGAAGCTGTAGCCGCTGTTCTCCAGGTCCTTCACCCGGGTCGCGGCGCGGGCCACCTCGTCGGAGCCCGCTTCCAGGTCGTACCCCAGCTCGCGCGCCTTGAGCTCGATCGACGAGCGTCCGCCCATGTCGGAGACGAGGGTGCGCATGCTGTTGCCGACCAGCTCGGGGGTGGTGTGCTGGTAGAGGTCGGGGTCGACCCGCAGGGCGGAGGCGTGCAGTCCGGCCTTGTGGGTGAAGGCGGAGCCGCCGATGTACGGCGCGGCCGGGTCGCCCGCCACCTGGGTCAGTTCGGTGACGGCCCGGCCGGTGGCGGCCAGGTCCCTCAGCTTCTCCAGCGGTACGACCTCGCGGCCCCGCTTGAGCACCAGGTTCGCGATGACGGTGAACAGGTCGGCGTTGCCGCACCGTTCGCCGTAGCCGTGCGCGGTGCCCTGCGCCTGGACGGCCCCGGCGTCCACCGCGGCCATGGTGTTGGCGACGGCGCAGCCGGTGTCGTTGTGGCAGTGGATGCCGAGCTGGACCCCGGTCAGGGCGAGGGTCTCGGCGACGACGGCCCGTACCTCGTCGGGCAGCGAGCCGCCGTTGGTGTCGCACAGGACGACGGTCTCGGCGCCGGCCTCCGCGGCGGCGCGGACCACGGCCAGCGCGTACTCGCGGTTGAGCTGGTAGCCGTCGAAGTAGTGCTCGGCGTCGACGAACACCCGTCGGCCGGCGTGCACCAGGTGGCGCACCGTCCCGCTGATCATGGAGAGGTTCTCGGCGAGCGTGGTGCGCAGCGCGTGGCGCACATGTCCGGTGTGGCTCTTGGCGACCAGGGTCACCACCGGGGTCTCCGCCGCCAGCAGGGCCCCCACCTGCGGGTCCAGGGGGGCGGGTACGCCGGGCCTGCGGGTGGCGCCGAACGCGGCGAGCACGGCGTGCTTCAGGTCGAGTTCGGTGCGGGCGCGGCGGAAGAACTCGGTGTCCTTGGGCACGGCCCCGGGCCAGCCCCCCTCGATGAAGCCCACCCCGAGGTCGTCGAGCCGCCGTGCGACGGCGAGCTTGTCCTCGACCGTCAGCACCATGCCTTCCTGCTGAGTGCCGTCACGCAGGGTCGTGTCGTAGAGCTGGAAGCTCTGCTCGGCCATCGCCCCTCCCTTGTCGTGTGTGCGCCGGCGCCGGCCGGCTGCTGTCGGGATACTCCCCCCACGGTCCGGCGGGGGGCCGGAGAAAGGCTGGAGCGGTGATGGACCGGGCACACGACGGTGCGGCGGGAGCGGGCGGCCGGGGCCGTCCGCTCCCGCCGCACCATGAGCGGGTGTAGCGGGGTGGTGCGCGGTCAGGTGGCCGGTGCCGCCTCGGTGGCCTTGCCGGGCTCGTCCTCGTCCTCGGGGGCTTCCAGCCTCATCTGCCGCGGGATCGCGAACATCAGGAGGAAGGCGAGGGCGATGATCCCGCCGAAGACCCACAGGGTGGTCTGAAGGCTTCCGGCGAAGGAGGTGCCGGTGGCGTCCTTGGAGTAGCCGGCCAGGACCGGGGCCGCCTGCTGGTTGCGGAGCGCGGGCACGGTGCAGCTCTCCGGGACGACGGACGGGTCCTTCTCGTCCACCCGGTCGACCGCGCAGGTGCGGTACGCCGCGACGGTGGCGTCCGCGTCGCCCGGGGTGAGCTGGGCGGTGGCGACGAGGTCCTTGCGCAGCGCGGCGGCCTGGTCGTCGATCGCGGTGCCCGTGTTGCCCACGAGTCCGGCGAAGAAGACGACGCTGACCAGGGCGCCGCCGACGGCGAAGCCGAGCTGGGCGTTGGTGTGGACGATGCCGGAGGCGGAGCCGGCGTCCTTCTGCGGCACCTCGGAGATCACGATCTGCGGCAGCGGCGCCGCGATGAGGCCGAAGCCGAGGCCGACCAGGAGCATCGGCACCACGAGCTGCCAGGAGCTGATGCCGCTGCCGTACTCGCCGGCCGCCCACAGGAAGCTGAGGGCTCCGGCCGCGGCGACGACCGCGCCGCTCTGCAGGACCTTGCGGCCGAACTTGGGCACCAGGACGACCATGGCCGCCGAGGAGGTGAGGAAGGCACCGATGCAGAACGGGAGGCTGGTGAGGCCCGCCCGCATCGGCGACCAGCCGAGGCCGACCTGCATGTAGACGGTCCAGCCGATGTTGAACATGCCCATGCCGATGTAGAAGGCCAGGTTGACGCCGAGCCCGGAGGAGAAGCTGCGGATGCGGAAGAGCGCCAGCTCCACGAGCGGTGAGTTGTCCAGGCGGGTCTTCTTCTTCTGCCACAGGATGAAGGCGGCGAGCACCGGCACCGACGCGGCCATCGACACGAAGCCGCCGACCGGCCAGCCCATCTCGCGGCCCTGGAGCAGCGGGAAGATCAGCAGGAGCAGGCCGGCGGTGGCCAGGACGACGCCCCTGACGTCGAGCTTCAGGGCGTGCGGCGCCTTGGACTCCCGCAGCACGCGCGGGGCGTAGATCATGCCGAGGATGCCGACGGGGATGTTGATGAGGAAGATCAGGCGCCAGTCGAGGCCGAAGAGGTCCCACTCGGCCAGCGGCCCGCCCGCGCCCATGCCGACCGCCGCGGCCAGACCGGAGACGCCGCCGTACATGGCGAAGGCGCCGGCCCGCTCCTTGGCGGAGAAGGTGACGTGGATGATGGCGAGGATCTGCGGGACCATGATGCCGGCGAAGGCGCCCTGGACCATGCGGGACGCGACGAGCTGCCAGGGCTCCTGCGCGATTCCCGCGCCCAGCGAGGCGACGGTGAAGCCGACGACGCCGAGGAGGAACATCCGCTTGCGGCCGTAGATGTCGCCCAGCCGGCCGCCGAGGATCAGCAGCAGCGCGAAGCTGAGCTGGTAGCCGACCAGCACCCACTGGATGACGGAGTATCCGCCGCCGATGCCGTGCTGGATGGCCGGGGCGGCCACGTTGGCGATGGTGCCGTCGAGCATGTCCATGAAGGCGGCGACGAGCAGCACCAGGAGGGCCATCCAGCGCTTCGGGTCCGGCAGCGCCGCTCCGGTCGGCGTCTCCGCGGCCGGTTCGTCCCTCGCCACCTCCGTCCCCCTGGACGAAGCCTGCTCGGAGGAAATAGCCATGGTGTACCTCTCAGATCTTGGTGGGACCGGGGTAGTCCTTGGGGGGTTCCGCACGTGACCGGACAGCCTTGGACCATCGGAGCGCAGGATGCCCGGTGTCAGTGGAATTCCGCTGGAGTGCGGCTGAACCGTGGGGCCACGGTGGCGGGGCCGCTTCCGCGTGCCTGGTGGTGCGGGTGGGATGCCGCCTCCGCCGCGCTCAGCACCGGCGTGACGCACGCCTCGGTGCCGTCGAACAGCCGTGCCCAGTGGTCCCGGCCGCCGGCCATGAAGCGGGTGGCGAACTCCCGCCGCAGCAGGGGCCAGTTGTGCGGGTCGTCCCGGTCGGGCAGGGCCGCGCCGTCCAGGCCGAGCCCGTGCAGCAGCGCGGCGTAGAAGCGTTCCTCCAGGGCGCCGACGGCGACGTACCCGCCGTCGGCGCACGCGTAGCAGGTGTAGAAGGGCGCTCCGCCGTCCAGCAGGTTCACCCCGCGCTCGTGCCGCCACCGGCCGGCCGCCGCCATGCCGACCAGCATGCCGAGCATCGCCCCGGCGCCGTCGACGACCGCGGCGTCGACGACCTGGCCCCGGCCGGTCCGCTGCCGTTCGTGGAGGGCCGCGAGGACGCCCGCGACCAGGAACATCGAGCCGCCCGCGAAGTCCCCCAGGAAGTTCACCGGGACGACGGGCGGCCCGCCGGCCTCGCCGATCGCGAACAGGGCGCCGCTGAGCGCCAGGTAGTTGATGTCGTGTCCGGGGGTCCTGGCGAGCGGGCCCTCCTGCCCCCAGCCCGTCATGCGGGCGTAGACCAGGCCGGGGTTGCGCTCCAGGCACACCCCGGGGCCGATGCCGAGCCGCTCGGCCACGCCCGGCCGGAAGCCCTCGACGAGGATGTCGGAGCTCTCCAGGAGGTCCAGGAGTTCCGCGACGTCGTCCGGGCTCTTCAGGTCCAGTGCGATGCGGTGGCGTCCCCGGTCCAGGACCCGGTGCCACTCCTCGAAGGAGCGGCGCCCGTCGGCCCGGTCGACCCGGATCACCTCGGCGCCGAGGTCGGCCAGCACCATGCAGGCGAAGGGCGCCGGCCCGATCGCCGCCAGTTCGACCACCCTCAGCCCGCTCAGGGGCCCGGTCCGCGCGGACCGGCCCTCACTCGCTGCAATGCCCATCCCGGGAGGCTAGGGAGCCGGTCCTGAGGCCCGCTCGAACCGCGCTGGGGCGCCGCTCGCGCCCCGGCGCGCGGGCTCCAGCTGTGCCCGAGCGGGCGCTGGCACCGTGCACCGGGAACTTCGTGCCGTCAGATCCCTGACGTCCTTCATGAGGAACGATTCCCCACGAGGAAGGATCCCCTGTGACCACCAGTGCTACGGAGCCGGGCACCGCCGAGGCGGAGACCAGCACCTTCCCCTACAAACGGCAGTGCCCCTTCACTCCCCCGGCGGAGTACGCGGAGATCGTCGAGAAGGACGTCTCCCAGGTCACGCTGACCGGTTCGGGCCTGCGCATCTGGACGATCGCCGGCTACGAGACGATCCGGCAGCTGCTGACCGACCCCCGCGTCAGCGCCTCGCGGCGGCACGACAACTTCCCGTTCTACTTCATCGCCCCGCCGGAGTACCGCACGGAGACGTCCTTCATCGGCTACGACGGGAAGGCGCACAGCGACACCCGCCGCAAGGCCGCCCTGACGTTCACCAGCCGGCAGGTGCGCAGGCTGCGGCCCCGGATCGAGGAGATCGTCGACGACCACCTCGACAAGCTGCTGGCGATGGAGCCCGGGGTGGACTTCCACCACGCGTTCTCGCTGCCGGTGCCGATGACCGTCATCTGCGAGCTGCTCGGCATCCCGCAGGACCGGCACGAGTTCTTCATCAAGCACGGCACGGCACTGCTCGGCGGGCACAGCACGACCGAGGAGCGCCAGGCCGCGATCGTCGAGGTCAACGCCTATGTCAGCGACCTCATCCAGCTGAAGAAGCGCGAGCCGGGGGAGGACCTGCTCAGCCGCGCGATGGCCGACTACGAGGCGTCCGGCGAGGAGTACACCGACCGCGACCTGTTCAACATGGTCCGCCTCCTGATGAACGGCGGCCACGAGACCACGGCGAGCCAGATCTCGCTCGGCACGGCCTGCCTGCTGGAGAACCCCGACCAGCTCGAACTCCTCCTGAACGACCCCTCGCTGGTCAAGCCGGCCGTCGAGGAGCTGGTGCGGTTCGCGACGATCGGCGACACCGCGGTGCCCCGGGTCGCCCTGGAGGACATCGAGATCGGCGGCGTCACCATCCGCAAGGGCGACGGCATCCTCTGCCTCGGCCTCGCCGCCAACCGGGACCCCGAGGTGTTCCCCGAGCCGGAGAAGCTCGACATCACCCGCGGCAGCCGCAAGCACCTGGGCTTCGGCCACGGCGTGCACCACTGCATCGGCGCCGACCTCGCACGCCTCGAACTGGAGATCGTGTGGAGCAAGCTGTTCCAGCGCATTCCGACGCTGCGGCTGGCCAAGCCCTTCCTGGAGATACCCCGGAAGGAGGGCGCGGTGATCTACGGGCTGTGGGAGCTGCCGGTGGCGTGGTGAGGTCCAGCCGTGCTCGAGCAGCCGTCCGTAGGGTGCCGAGGCACCACGCCCCGGCCGCAGTCCAGGAGGAAGACGTATGAGCACCGCACCCACGCCCTTCCGCGCCGGGTTCCCCGACGCGGACCTCGCCGACCTCGGCGAGCGGCTGTCCCGGACCCGGTGGCCGGACAAGGAGACCGTCGGTGACTGGTCGCAGGGTGTGCCGCTGGCGTATCTCCAGGAGCTCGCCGCGTACTGGCGGGACACCTACGACTGGCGGGCGGCCGAGGCGCGGCTGAACGCCCTGCCCCAGTTCCGCACCGAGATCGACGGCCTCGGCATCCACTTCCTGCACGTGCGCTCGCCCCACCCGCGGGCGCGGCCCCTGCTGCTCAGCCACGGCTGGCCCGGATCCGTCATCGAGTTCCTGGACGTCATCGGCCCGCTGACCGACCCCGAGGACCCGGCGGACGCCTTCCACGTCGTCTGCCCGTCGCTGCCCGGCTTCGGCTTCAGCGACAAGCCGGACGGGACGGGCTGGACGGTGGAGCGCACCGCCGCCGCCTGGGCGGAGCTGATGAGCCGGCTCGGGTACGGGCGTTACGCGGCGCACGGCACCGACTGGGGGTCCTTCCTCACCGGGATCCTGGGCGAGACCGACGCGGAGCACCTGATCGGCATCCACCTGGCGATGCCCTTCGCCCGGCCTCCGCAGGAGCAGGTGGAGCTGGACGAGAGGGACCTGGCCGGACTCGCCGCGCTCAAGGAGTTCCAGCGCGACGAGGGCGCGTACTCGGTGCTGCAGGCCACCCGTCCGCAGACCCTCGGGTACGGCCTCTCGGACTCGCCCGCCGGCCAGCTGGCCTGGATGATCGAGAAGTACTGGGCCTGGAGCGACCACGACGGCGACGTCGAGAAGGCCATCCCGCGCGACCGGCTGCTGGACGCCGTGACCCTCGCCTGGCTGGCCGGGACCGGCGCCTCCTCCGCCCGGATCTACTGGGAGAGCCACAACAAGATGGCTCTGGGCCGGGTCGACGTGCCCACGGCCTGCTCCGTCTTCCCCCGGGACGGCCGGATGCCGCGCGCCTGGTGCGCGCACCGCTTCACCGACCTGCGCCGGTGGACCGACCACGAGCACGGCGGGCACTTCCCCGCGCTGGAGCAGCCGGAGCTGCTCGTCGCCGAGCTGCGCTCCTTCTTCCGCACCCTGACCTGAGACCCGCGACCTGCCGTCTGGAGGCACTGCCCATGACCGCCCGAACGACCGGGGTGAGCGAAGGCCTGCCCGAATTCCCCTTCCCGGGTACGAGTTACCGGGGCCCCGACCCGATCTTCACGCGGCTGCGCGCCGAACGGCCCGTCGTGCGGGTGCGGTGGAGCGGAGGCGGTCATGCCTGGCTGGTGACCCGCCACGACGACATCAGGGCGGTACTGGACGACACCCGCTTCAGCCGGGCCGCGTCCTACGCGCCGGAGGCCCCCTCGTTCAGCGGGCTGTTCCAGGCCCCGCCCGGAATGATCATCTCGCTCGACCCGCCGGACCACACCAGGCTGCGCGTCCTGGCCGAGCAGGCGTTCTCGCCGGAGCGGATCCAGGGGATGCGGCCCCGGGTGCGCGAGCTGGCCGGCCGGCTGCTGGACACGCTGGACAAGGAGCCGGACGGCGCCCCGGTGGACCTGGTCGAGGGCTTCGCGGCCCCGCTGGCCATGGCCGTGATCTGTGAACTGCTGGGTGTGCCGGAGCAGGACAGGGACCAGTTCCTCACCTGGGTACGCCAGTTCGCCGACGTCTCGGGCCCCGAGGAGCTGGCCGTCGAGGGGCGCGAGAACCTCGGTGCGTACATCGCCGGTCTGGTGGCGGGCAAGCAGGCGCAGCCCTCCGACGACGTCCTCTCCGCCCTGATCACCGCCCGCGACGGCGAGGACCGGCTCGGCTTCGAGGAGCTGGTCGGGCTCGGCTACACCCTGCTGGGCGGCGGTTTCGACTCGGCCGCCGGACAGATCTCCAACTTCGCGCTGACACTGCTGGACCGCCACACCGATGTCTGGCGGCGGCTCGGGGAGCACCCCGAGGAGGTTCCCGAGGCGCTGGAGGAACTCCTGCGCACGGTCAACCTGACCGGCAACGACACCTCGGGGCTGCCGAGGATCGCCACCGAGGACGTGGAGATCGGCGGCGCCGTCATCCCGGCCGGGGACGCGGTGTTCCTCTCCTTCGCCTCGGCCAACCGCGACGCGTCGGTGTTCGCCGACCCGGACACCGCCGACTTCCGCCGGACCTCCAACCCCCACCTCGCCTTCGGCTACGGCATCCACCACTGCCTGGGTGCGCCGCTGGCCCGGGTGGAGCTCGCCGTCGCCCTGGAGGAGCTGACCGCCCGCTACCCCGACGCGCGGCTGGCCGTGCCGGAGGGCGAGCTGCTCTGGAGGGCCGGCGACGTGAACCACAACCTGGTCAGCCTCCCCGTCCACCTGAGAAGGAGCACCACATGAGCAGCGTCGAGCTTCCCGCCGTCAGCAGGGAGGTCCGTCTGGCGGCCTACCCCCGCGGCGAGGTGACCCTGGACCACTTCGAGTTCGGCGAGTCGGAGCTGTCCGCGCCGGCCGAGGGCGAGGTCGTCGTACGCAACGACTGGATGACCCTGGGCTCGGTGGCCCGCGACCAGATGAACCCGGACACCACGCTGCCGATCCCGGTCTTCCAGCCGGGCGTGGCCATGTGGGGCCGCACCGTCGGCACGGTGGTCGCCTCGAACAGCCCCGCCCTCGCCGTCGGCGATCTCGTGGAGCACTTCTCCGGCTGGCGTGACTACGCCGCCGGCGACGCCCACGGGTTCTTCAAGCGGGACCGCTCGCTGCTGCCGGGCCCGGAGTACTTCCTGTCCCAGGGCCCGACGGCCTGGCACGGCATGGTCGGCACCGCCGCGGTGGCCGAGGGCGACACGGTGTTCGTGTCGGGCGCCACCAACGGTGTCGGGGCCCTGGCCGGGCAGATAGCGAAGCTGCGGGGCGCGAAGCGCGTCATCGGCAGCACCGGCTCCAAGGAGAAGATCGACTTCCTCGTGGAGGAGCTCGGCTTCGACGCCGCGTTCGACTACCACGAGGGGCCGGTCGCCGAGCAGCTCGCCGAACTGGCCCCCGACGGGCTCGACGTGGTCTTCGACAACGTGGGCGGCGAGCAGTTCGAGGCCGCGGTCCAGGTCGCGGCCCGCGGTGCCCGGTTCGCGCTGTGCGGGGTCCTGTCCGGCCAGCACGGCACGGGTGACGGCGGCAGCCCCCGGCTGCCCCTGATGTCCGCCATCACCAAGGACCTGACGCTGCGCGGCTTCGCGACGCTGCACACGCCCGACCAGATCGAGGACTGGAACGACCGGTTCGGCGCCTGGCTGCGCGAGGAGCGCATCGTCTTCCCGCACACGGTCGTCGAGGGCGGGGTCGCGGCGCTGCCGGAGGCCTTCGTGTCCCTGCTCGGCCGGAAGTACAGCGGCACGGTGCTGGTCAGGATGAGCTGAGACCGGCAGGTGTGCTGCGGTGGTGCCCCGGGGCGCGTGTCCCGGGGCACCACCGTCTTTTCATGAACGACGAGGAAAGGATCCGGTCATGGTGACAGGAGACCCGAACGTGCTGGACCGGCGTGCGCTCAACCGGGGCCTGCTGGCCCGTCAGCTGCTCCTGGAGCGCTCCGCCCTGCCGGCCGTGGAGGCGGTGGGGCATCTGGTGGGGATGCAGGCCCAGGCACCCAACCCGCCCTACATCGGCCTGTGGACCCGGCTGGCGGGGTTCCGCATCGAGGACCTGGCGGACCGGGTCGGCGACCGGGGGGTGGTCAGGCTGGTCCTGATGCGGGGCACGATCCACCTGGTCACCGCGCGGGACTGCCTGGCGCTGCGGCCGGTGCTCCAGGCCTCCCTGGAGCAGGGCCTGAAGGGCACCTTCGGCCGGAAGCTGGCGGGGCTGGACACCGCGGAGGTGGCGGCGCTGGGCCGTGAGCTGGTCGAGAAGGAGCCGCTCACCCTGGGCGGCCTCGGCACCCGGCTCGCCGAACGCTGGCCGGACCGGGACCCGTTCGCCCTGGCCAACGCCGTACGCAATCTCGTGCCGCTGGTGCAGGTGCCGCCGCGCGGTCTGTGGGGCGAGAGCGGGCAGGCGGTGCACACGACGGCGGAGTCCTGGCTCGGCGGGCGGCTCGCTGAGGGCACCTCGCCGGACGCCATGGTCGAGCGGTACCTCGCGGCCTTCGGGCCCGCCACCGTGAAGGACATCCAGACCTGGTCCGGGATGACCAGGCTGGCCGAGTCGGTGGGCCGGCTCAGGCCCCGGCTGCGCAGCTTCCGCGACGAGAACGGACAGGAGCTGCTCGACCTCCTCGACGCGCCTCTGCCCGACCCCGGGACACCCGTTCCGGTGCGCTTCCTGCCGGAGTTCGACAACATCCTGCTCTCGCACGCCGACCGCGGCCGCATCCTCACCGAGGAGCAGCGCCGGCTCGTCTTCACCCGCAACGGCCTGATCAGGTCGACGTTCCTGGTGGACGGCTTCGTGCGCGGGCTGTGGCGGATCGAGCAGAAGCGCCGGGCGGCGACCCTGGTGATCGAGCCGTTCGCCCCGCTGGGCACGAAGGACCGCGACGCGCTCGCGGAGGAGGGGAGCGCCCTCCTCGCCTTCGCGGCGGCCTCGGCCACCACGCGCGACATCCGCTTCGGCTGACGGCGCACGGCGGCGGGGGAGGCACCGGAAGCCCGGTACCTCCCCCGCCGTCGTGGGGCGTCAGTTCGGCCACTCCGGGGTGTCGAGGATCTCCAGGACCGTCGTCGTCCAGACGTAGCCGGCGCCGGCGGCCTGGAGGACCACCACGTCCCCGGGCCTGGCCTCGCCGCTCTCCATGACCCGGTTCAGGCCGAGCACCGGGTCGGCGGTGCCGACCATGCCGGTGCCCAGGCCCCACTCGTGCGTCGTCCTGTCCCGGTCGACGCCCAGCAGGCCGTACAGCCCGTGGGTGACGATCGACAGGGCGAGGTTCTGGTGGAGGAAGTACCGCACGTCGGGCAGTTCCACCTCGGCCTCGTGCAGGGCCTGCTTCATCGAGAGCTGCACACTGGCGGAGATCTTCTCGATCGCGTCGTCGAAGTCCATGTCCTCGGCGAGCAGGTAGTCCGACTTGCGCTCGCTGACGCCGACCGGGCCCCCGCCGGAGAACGGCGCGTCCGTCCAGCCGGCCCCGCTGCGGCCCATCGGCTCCAGCGAAGGGTCCGCGTGCGAGAAGGTTGCACGGACCCGGGCGAAGCCCCCGCGGGCGGACAGGACGAGGGCCGCGGCGCCGTCGCCGTCGACGTTCTGCTCGTCCGAGCCCCAGCGGTCGATGTAGGGCATCCGGAAGGCGTCGCCGCCGGTGATGAGCGCCGCGGTGACGTCGGGCCGGGAGGTGACGTACGAGGAGGCGACCTCGAAGGCCGCCAGCATGCCGTTGCAGCCCTGCTTGATCTCGAACGCCGGTCCGCTGCCGCCGACCGTCTCGCGCTGCACGAAGCTCGCGGGCGTCCAGAAGTCGAGCCCCTGGTGTCCGATGTAGCTGTGCAGGACCAGCCCGAACTCGTCGTGCCCGTGTCCGGACCTGGCCACCGCCCGGCGCCCGGCCACGGCGGCCATGGTGGGGCCGGTCTCGTCGTCGGCGGCCACGTGGACCGAGCGGAAGCCGTTCAGCGCCCGCTTCTGCTCGGTGTACCGGCCCGCGGCTATCGCCTCCTCGGCGGTCTCGATCCGCTCCGGCAGGTACGCGCCCACACCGGCGACGTACAGGTTGTTCCAGCGCATGTCAGTCTCTCCTTCAGGAGGCGTGGAGGTACGCCGCGAGGGTCGCGGGGGTGGGCGCCTGGTAGATGCGGCGCACCGGGACCCGGATCCCGAACGCCTCCTGGACGCGCCGGGTCAGTTTGGACGCCAGGAGGGAGTGCCCGCCCAGGTCGAAGAAGCTGTCCCCCCCGTCGATGTCGGGCATGCCGAGAACTTCGCCGAACAGCAGGCAGAGCTCCCTCTCCCACTCCGTCACGGTCACTGGTGCCTCCGTTGTCCTGGGTGTCGGTCGGTGGCCCCGGTCCCGGGGCGCGGTCGCGGTCATGCCGCTGAGGTTTCGAGCCGGCTGTGCAGTTCCTCGTCGTACAGCTCGTCGACGGACATGCCGCCCGCCGCCACGGCGAAGTAGCGCTCCGTCAGCTCCGGGGAGTCCTGGACCATGCGGAGCATCGCCAGCCGGTCGGGGGTGACCTCCAGGCGGCTCACGAACAGGGTGTTGCGGTAGCCCTCGAAGAGCTCGTCCTGGAGCTCCTCGGCGTACCGGGCCAGGCCCGCCGCGAGGCGTGCCGGGTCGTCCAGTACGCCGGTGACCGAGGCGGCCAGCAGATCGGCCTGGAGGAAGGCGTCGCTGATGCCGCGCGCGGTGATCGAGTCCTTGTGGTGCGCGGCGTCGCCGACGAGCGCCCAGCCGGGGCCGGCCGGTGCGCGGAAGTAGTTCTGCTGGTCCCCGGTGCCGCGCAGCCGCTCGACGCGTTCGCCGCCGTCCGCGGCACGCGCGTAAAGGTCGGGCGCGGTGGTGCGGATGTTCTCCAGGTAGTGGTCGAGCGCGTCGCCGCGCACCCGGTTGAACTCCGCCTGCGGGAAGTACGCGGCGATCAGGGTGGCGTCGTCGTTGGTCGGGATCGCCCCGATCCAGCGGCCGGGCCGTTCGTACAGCTCGAAGCCGGAGCTGATGCCCTGCCAGTAGGTGAAGTAGATGCAGGACATCAGCGGGTCCTTGACCGTGTACGGGGCGTCGACGGCCCTGGCCACCGCCGAGCGCATCCCGTCGGCGCCCACCACGAGGCGGGCCCGCTCCTCGACCGGTCTGCCGTCCGCCGCCCGGCACTTGACCCCGACGACCCGGTCGCCGTCGAAGACGAGCCCGGACACCGAGCAGCCGTCCCGGAACTCCGCCCCGGCGGCCACGGCCGCCTCGACCAGGATCTGGTCCAGCAGGTAGCGGCGCGGTGCGTACGCCGCCGACTGCCCCTCGTGGGGGACGGTGCCGCCGTCCAGCCTGACGTCCTCGACCTGGTAGACCGTCCGCTCCAGCGCCGGGCAGCCGGTGGCGCGTACGGCGTCCAGCACCCCCCAGCGGGCGAGCCGGGCGATGCCGGGCTGGTGGATGTAGTGCGTGGAGAGCGTGTCGCTGGGGAACCGCGCCCGGTCGACGAGCAGCACCCGATGGCCCGCCCGCGCCAGGAGCAGAGCGGAGGCGGCACCCGCGACGCGAGCCCCCACCACGATGACGTCGTACATTCCGGACCTCCAAGTCACGGACATGCCCCTCGGTTCGCCGGCGGGCCGGGCGCACGACGCCCGGCCCGCCGGCTTAGGAGCAATCTGAGGGCACCTTCGCAGCCTCTTCTAGAGACCCGCTCGATCAGTCCTGGGCGGCGAAGGCGCCGAGGTTCTCCCCGGCCCACTGCCGGAACGTCCGCCCCGGCCTGCCCGTGAGGTCCTCCACGGTGCCGGTGGTCCCGGCCGGCTTCCCGACCGCGGCCGCCCACTGGGTGAGCAGCGAGGTCAGGACCGGCTCGGGCACGAACCGGCCCATCCGCTCGACGGCCTCGTCCCGGGTGAGCTCGCGCACCGGGACCTCGCGGCCGAGGAGTTCGCCGAGGACGGCGAGCTGCTCCCGGAAGGTCAGCGACTCCGGCCCCGTGAGGGTGAGGGTGCGCCCGAGGTGTGCCTCGCCGGCCAGGGCGGCCACGGCCACGTCGGCGATGTCGTCCTCGTGGACGGGCGCGGTGTGGGCGTCCGCGTACGGCAGCTCCACGGGCTTCCCCGTTCGGATGGCGTCGCTCCACCCGAACGCGTTGCCGGCGAAGGCGCCGGGCCGCAGGACGGTGCCCGGCAGCGCGGACGCCAGGAGCGCGTCCTCGACCGCCGCGTGGTGCTGGGCCAGGGGGTCGGACGCGGCGTCCTGGCCGCCGACCGTCGACGAGGACAGCAGGACGACGTGCCGGACACCGGCCTCGGCCGCGGCGGCGAAGAACTCCTTGGCACCGTCGGACTCGGCGTACAGGAACACCTTGTCCACCCCTCGCAGGGCGGCCTCGAAGGTGTCGGGACCGTTCAGGTCCAGCCGGGCGGTGTCCACCCCGGCCGGAACGCTCAGTTCCGCGGGTGTGCGGCCGGACGCGCGCAGGGGGTGGCCCGCGGCGTGGAGACGCTCCAGGACGCGGCGTCCGACGTTGCCGCGTGCCCCGGTTACGAGAATGGTCACAGTGGAACTCCCATCGATTGCGGTACCGGCCCGGGTGGTGGGGTGGCCGACGGGGAATCCCGTCGGCCCTGAGGGGCCGTCCGGCTGCTCACAGCCGTAAGTCCCTATGCGGAGCCGGTGATTCAGTGAAACGGGTCCCGCTCGCGCGCGCCTCGACCCGCGCGGGGGGAGGGCCGGTTCCACCGGCATTCGAGCCGGTTCGCGGACCCTGCCGCCCCGGGCACCTCGAGAGGAGACAGGCCGATGACATCGGTAGTCGCAGCGTTTCGCCGACGGGCCGCCGAGGCCCCCGACACCGTGGCGGTCTCCGCCGGTGACGACCGCCTGACCTACGCGGAGCTCGACCGCTGGGCGCGCGAGGTGTCGCGGGAGCTCGCGGACGGCGCCGGGGCGGCGCCGGGCGACCGGATCGCGGTCTGCCTGGAGCGCTCCCCCGGACTCGTCGCCGCGCTGCTCGGCGTGCTCGGAGCGGGCGCGGCGTTCGTGCCCGTCGGCCCGGACGATCCGGACGCGCGGGTGGCCGAGGTCTTCGCGGACGCGGAGATCCGTGCCGTCCTGTGCGAGCCGGACGCCGCCGGCCGCTTCGCCCCCTACGGCCTCCCGGTCCTGCGGGTGCCGGACCGGCCCGCGGCGGACCGGCCCGTGCCGGAGGCCACGGCCGCGGTCGCGCCCGACGACCTCGCCTACCTGATGTACACCTCGGGGTCCACGGGCCGCCCGAAGGCCGTGATGGTCGAGCACCGCAACATCACCAACCTGGTGACGGACCCCAACTACGTGGAACTGGGCCCCGGCGACCGGATCCTCCAGCTGGCGCCCGTCGCCTTCGACGCCGCCACCTTCGAGATCTGGGGCGCCCTGCTCAACGGCGCCCGCCTGGTGCTCGCCCCGCCGCGGCAGATCCAGGCCGAGGAGCTCGGCGCCCTGCTGCGCGACGAGGGCATCACCGTCCTCTGGCTGACCGCCGCGCTCTTCCACCGGCAGATCGACGTGGACGTCAAGGCCTTCAGCGGGCTGCGCACGGTGCTGGCCGGCGGCGACGTGCTCTCCGTCCCGCACATCCGCGAGCTGCGGGAGGCGGTGCCCGGCTGCGGCATCGTCAACGGGTACGGGCCGACGGAGACGACCACGTTCGCCGTCTGCCACCGGATCGGCGCCCGGGAGGACCTCGGCCACGCCGTGCCGATCGGCACCCCGCTCCAGAACGTCGACGTGCGCATCGTCGACGGCTCCGGGATGCCGCTGCCCGACGGCACCCCCGGCGAACTGTGGATCGGCGGCGCCGGGGTGTCCCGGGGCTACTGGCGGCGGCCCGACCTCACCGGGAAGGCCTTCGTCACCGCCCCCTGGGACAGCGCCGCCGGACGGTTCTACCGCAGCGGGGACCTGGCCAGGCGGCGCCCCGACGGGGTCCTGGAGTTCCTCGGCCGCGACGACGACCAGTTCAAGCTGCGGGGCTTCCGCATCGAGCCCGGTGAGCTGGAGAGCGTCCTCACCGGCCACCCGCAGGTGCGCGGCGCGGCGGCCGGGGTCCGCGAGAACCACCTGGGCGACCGCCGGCTGGTGGCGTGGGTGGTACCGGAGGCCGACGTCCTGGACCGGCGCGCGCTGCGCGCCTACCTGCGCGCCCGGGTGCCGGAGCACATGATCCCCGCGGCCTTCGTCGCGCTGCCGGAGCTGCCCATCACCGGGAACGGCAAGACCGACCGCAAGGCGCTGCCCGCCCCCGACTGGACGTCGAAGTCCATCTACGTCTGACTCCCCGAGCCGACCCGAAAGGACGGGACATGACCGACCATCCGTTCACCAGCCGGTACGTCGTGGTCACGGGCGGTGCCACCGGCATCGGCCGCGCCACCGCACTCGACTTCGCCAAGCAGGGCGCCGCGGGGGTGATCGTCACCGGGCGCCGGGCCGACCGCCTGGCCGAGGTGGCGGCGCTGCACCCGGCCATCGTCCCGGTCCGCGCCGACGTGAGCACGCGCAGCGGCGCGGACGCGGTCGCCGACGCGGTCGGCGAGCTGGGCGGCACCCTCGACGTGCTGGTCCACAACGCCGGCGTCCACACCATCGGCGCGGCCGGCGACATCGACCCGGACGCGGCCCGCGAGCTGTTCGACGTCAACGTGCTGGGCACCGTGATCCTCACCAACCGCCTCCTCCCGGCGCTCCGTTCGCCGGGCGGCAGCATCGTGTTCGTGACCAGCCCGGCCGGCCACAACCCGACTCCGATGGCCTCGGTGTACGCGGCGAGCAAGGCCGCGGTGAACACCTTCACCCGCTCCTGGGCCCTGGAACTGGCCCCGAGGGGCATCCGGGTGAACGCGGTGGCGCCCGGCTGGGTGCGTACCGAGGTGTACGAGAGCCACGGCATGGCCCCCGAGCAGGTCGACGAGCTCTTCGCGCAGGCGGCGGGGAGCGTGCCGCTGGGCGTCACGGGCGTGCCCGAGGACGTGTCGCAGTGGATCACGCTGCTGGCCGCGCCGAGCAGCGCGTGGATGACGGGCCAGATCCTCACGATGGACGGCGGCGCCGACCTCGTGCGGGCCAAGCAGGTCTGAGCCCCCACGGGCCCAGGAAACCGGAACCCGAGAAGGAAAGGACGGCACACCGATGTCGCAGACAGCCGGCCGGCGGGACGGCGGCCCCGCAGCGGGCCCGGTCCTCACCCCCGAGGCCCTGTTCCACACGGGCCTCGTCGTGGAGGACCTGGAGCTGGCCATGAAGACGCTCGGCGAACTCGCCGGCTACCACTGGACGAGCGTGATGGAGCTCCAGGTGACGGCGCGCACCCCGGGCGGCCTCCAGCACGGCGACCAGCGCTTCGTGCTCTCGCTGGAGGAGCCGAGGCTCGAACTCGTCGAGGCGATCCCGGGCACCGTCTGGGTGTCCGACGGCGGCAACGGGGCCCACCACGTGGGTTACTGGGCCGAGAGCGACCGGATCGAGGCCATGTCCGCCGCGCTCGTGGAGCTCGGTCTCGACGTGGAGGCCTCCAACGACGCGGAGAGCGACGGCGCCCTGATGTGGGTGTACCACCGCGGGCTGGGCGGTATCCGGGTGGAGCTGCTCAACACCCTGATGAAGCCGTCCATGGACGCGTGGATCGCCGGCGCCGACCCGGCCGCGGTGCAGCAGGACGCGCCGATCGGCTGACGAAGGCCCCGTACGGCGCCGAGCCCCCGCCCGGGAAGGGCGGGGGCTCGGCCGGTTCGGTCCGGGGACTACCAGGTGACCGGCAGGGTCTCCAGGGCGTGGTTGATCCCGCCCAGGTGCCAGGGGACCTCGCTCTCGGGCACGGCGAGCCGGAGGCCGGGGAAGCGCCGGACGAGGCCGTCGAGGGCGATCTCCAGCTCCATCCGGGTCAGTTGCTTGCCCAGGCACAGGTGCATGCCGTGGCCGAAGGAGAGGTGCGGGTTGGGGGAGCGCCCGAGGTCGAGGCGGTCCGGGTCGGGGAAGACGCGCTCGTCGCGGTTGGCCGAGGAGATCGCGATCACCACCGCGTCGCCCTTGGCGATCCGCACCCCGCCGAGCTCCATGTCCTCCACCGCGATGCGCGGGTTGCCCGCCGAGTCGGTGGAGAAGAGGTTGACGTGCCGCAGGAGTTCCTCGACCGCCCTCGGGATCAGGGAACGGTCCTCGGCCAGCCGGTCCCACTGGTCGCGGTGGTGCGCGATCAGCGCCAGGACCGAGCTGGCCAGCTGGTTGGCCGTGGTGTCGAAGCCGGCCCCGATCAGGGTGAAGGCGAAGGTCACCAGCTCCGTCTCGCTGAGCCGGTCCCCGCTGTCCCTGGCCGTGATCAGGTCCGACAGCAGGTCCTGGGTGGGGTTCTCACGCTTCTCCGCGACGACCTCGACCATGTACTCGTTGAGCTTGGCGAGCCCGTTGACCGAGTCGGAGCCCTCGGCCTGGTCGTCGACGGTGACGAAGTCCCGCGCGTTGGCGGCGAACAGCCGCAGGATCCTCATCGGCACGCCCAGCAGCTCACCGATGACCGTCAGCGGCATCGGCACGGTGAACCGCTCCACCAGGTCGACGGGCCCCTCGGCCCCGGCGAGTCCGTCGAGCAGTCCGTCCGCGATGCGCTGGATGCCCGGGCGCATCATCTCGATCCGGCGGGCGGTGAACGCCCCGGCGGCGAGCCGGCGCAGCCGGGAGTGCTCGGCCCCGTCCATCGAGATGATCATCTCGGGCGTCGAGGTCATCGCCCCGCCGATCCGGGGCGCACCGGGTCTGACGGTCTCGGCCCGGCTCAGCCGGGGGTCCGCCAGTGCCTCCCGGGCCTCGTCGTAGGCGGTCACGAGCCAGGCGTCCACGCCGCCCTCGGTACGCACCCGTACGACGGGCCGGCCGGCCCGCAGCCCGGCGTACCGCGGGGCGGGGCAGCGGTAGGACGAACCGGCGAGGGGGAACACGTCCGTCTCCCGGTCCTCGCCGGCCGGCGACGACGGGCTCCCGTACTCGGTCACGGTCACAACAGCACCTCCACAGTTGACACGGTTGCGCGGCACCGTGGAGGCGCTGCCTCGCACGGGGCCGCTTCGGACCCGACCGCTCAGGCCGCGTCCGCGGGGACGTCCGGGCGCGGGGTGCGGCCCGGGCACGCGGAGCGGGCGGGCGGCAGGGTGCCGTCCACGAGGTAGCGGTGCACGACGGCGTCGACGTGCGGGTTGCCGCCCAGCACGTACACCTCGTGCTCCCCCGAGTCCTCGACGGTGAGCAGGTGGTGGCCGGTCAGCCCGGCCATGGCCACGCCGCCGTCGTAGTGGTCCATGGGGTCGCCGTCGGCCTGCACGATCAGCCCCGGCGCGTAGCCGTCGCGGGTGATCCGCACCGGCTCCTCGGCGGCCTCGAAGGCGCGGAAGGCGCCGACCCAGGGCGAGGCCCGCAGCACCCCGTAGCCGTAGGGGAACCGCTTACGGAACTCCCGCATGTCCTGGTAGTACACCTCCAGGTCCACCGGCCAGGCGTGCTCCAGCGTGATGGCCTCCAGGACGCCGACGCGCAGATCGCCCTCGTTGTCCGCGGGCCGCCAGGTCCCCTGTTCGGCGAGCAGGTCACGGCAGGCCGCGGTGTCGCCCTCGCCGGCCGCGCGGCGCACCCCGGCGACGAGGACGGCGAGGTCGGCCCACCGGCCGCGGTCGGCGGCCCGGTTGCCCACGGCCCCGTCGAACAGGGTCCGCAGCCGTACGGCGTCCCGCGGCAGCGACTCCAGGGCGGCGACGGCCTCCTCCACGGTGGTGAGCACCTGCTCGGCCGAGGCGCCGACGCCGAAGCTGCCGTGCCGCTCGCCGGTCCAGCGGGCCCACAGGTCGACGTTGCGCTGGACGGCGTCGCCCTGCTGGAGGAACTGCTCACGCCAGGTCCACTGCGGCCCGACGCAGGAGTCAAGGACCAGGCGGTCCAGGCCGGCCGGGAAGAGGCTGCCGTAGACGGCTCCGACGTAGGCGCCGTAGGCGTAGCCGACGAAGCTGATCCGCTCCTCGCCGAGCACGGCGCGGATCACGTCCATGTCCCGGGCCGTGTTGGGGGTGCTGATGTGGCGGCGCAGCTCGCCGCCGCCCCGCGCGCACGCCTCCTCGCGCAGCCGCATGTCCTCGGCCAGCCCGGCGAACGCGGCGTCCGGCGGGCGCGAGTCGAACGGCTGGGAGGGAACGGCCACCTCGGCGTACAGCCGGGTGGACCCGGCGGTGCCGCGCGGGTCGAAGCCGATGAGGTCGTACACCTCCTCCAGGGGGGTCCCGGCGAACCGGCCGGGCAGCCCGAGGCCGTGTCCCCAGTCGCCGCCGGGGCCGCCGTTGACGGCCAGCAGGACACCGCGCCGGCGCGCCGGGTCGGTGGCCCTGCGGCGGCTGAGGGCGAGGGTGATCCGCTCTCCCCCGGGGTCCGTGTAGTCGCGGGGGACCTCGATCGTCGCGTGCTCGGTCCGGTCGTCGTCCGGTGCGGGCGACCAGGCCGGCCGCTGTGTGTGGAACTCGCTCACCGCCGCACACCTCCGTTCTCGTCAGGCCGCCAGCCTCTTCGGTCCGCCTAGAGAGGCACTGGAACGTTCCCGGACCGGCACGAACAGGGCGGCGGCCAGCCCGGCGACGGCGAACAGGGCCGCGCAGGTGAGCGCCAGCCCGTAGCCGGAGGCGAGGGCGTCCGTGGTGCCCGCCCCGGCGGCGAGGCGCGCGTCGGTGCGGGCCGCGGACAGGGCGGCCAGGGTCACCAGCCCGGCCGCGCTGCCGAGCTGCCGGGTGGTGTTGAGCAGCCCGGAGGCCAGCCCGGCCTGGTGGCCGGGGAGCCCCGCGGTGGCGGCGTTGGTCGTGGCGTTGAGCACCGCGCCCATGCCGAAGCCGAGCAGGACGGCGGGACCCAGCACGTCCACGGTGTACGTGGCGTCCGCGTCCAGCAGGGAGAGCCAGAACAGGGCGACGGCGGACAGCGCGAGGCCGCCGAGCAGCACCGGGCGCGGGCCGGTGCGGGGCACGACGGAGGAGATGCCCCAGCCGCCGAGGGCGATGCCCAGCGACAGCGGCAGATAGCTCAGGCCGGTGACCAGCGGGCTGTATCCGAGCACCTGCTGGAGCAGCAGGGTGAAGAAGTAGAAGGTGCTGAAGAGGGCCGCGATACCGAAGAACGCGACGAGGTTGGCGGCGGCGACGGACCGGTTGCGGAAGATTCCGAGCGGTACGAGGGGGTGCCGGGCGAACCGTGCCTGGATCACCAGGAAGGCGGCGAGGAGCGCGGCCCCGGCCAGCAGCGGTCCGAGCACCCGCGCGGAGGTCCAGCCGTACACGTGGGACTCCGAGACCCCGTACACGGTGCTCATCAGCCCGAGGGTGACGGTGACCGCGCCGGGCAGGTCCAGGCGGTGCAGGGCCCGGCCCTCGCCCTGCGGCCGGGTCTCCGGCACCACCCAGCGGACGGCGGCGAGCAGGGCGAGCCCGATGGGCACGTTGACCAGGAAGATCCAGCGCCAGGAGAACCACTCGGTGATCACACCGCCGGCCAGCACCCCGATCGCCCCGGCCGTGCCGGAGACCGCGCTCCACCAGCCGAAGGCCCGTGCCCTCGCGCCGGGTTCGGTGAACGTCGTGCCGAGCACGGTGAGCGTGGCGGGCGCCATGACGGCGGCGCCGAGCCCCTGGAAGGCGCGGGCGAGGATCAGCGTCCCCGGGGCACCGGCCACTCCCCCGACGGCGCTGGCGAGCGTGAACAGCGCGACGCCGCACAGGAAGATCCTGCGCTGGCCGAACAGGTCGGCGAGCCGGCCGCCGAGCAGCAGGAAACCGCAGACCACCACGGTGTAGGCGTTGTTGACGAGTTGCAGGTTGTGCCGGTCGAAGTCCAGGTCGCCGGCGATGACGGGCAGCGCCACGTTCACCACCGAGGCGTCGAGCACGTTCATGAACTGGCCCAGACAGCAGGCGACGAGCACCAGGCCGGTCCGGGGGGCGGCCCTGCCGGGCGGGGCGGGCGTCTGTCGTGTCCGATCGGTCACAGTCATGCGGGCACGCTGCGCCCCCCTGATGGACCGCCGCCGGACCGCGTGTGGACGCGTGGTCGAGCGCCGGTGCACCCCGTGCGGCGCCCCGGTCGCGCGGGCCGTCCCGGTCGAGATCCCCTCCACCGGGACTGAAGGGCCGTATCCCACAGTCCGGAGCCGTACTTCCGGACGGCCGGCCGCCATTCCACGAGGAGAGCTCGCCATGGCCAAGATCACCTACAAGCATCCGAACGGCACCGTCACCGTCGTCGACGTCCAGGCGCCCAACACGGTCATGCGCGGTGCGAAGCTCAACAACATCGACGGCATCGAGGCACAGTGCGGCGGCTCCGCCCAGTGCGGCACCTGCCACGTGTACGTCGACGAGGCGAACACGCTGCCGCTGCCCGAGATGGACTCCGTCGAGGACGACGTGCTGTACGGCACCGCCTGCGAGCGCACCGAGTTCAGCCGGCTGAGCTGCCAGCTGCCCGTCGGTGACGAGATCGACGGGCTGCTGGTCCACCTGCCCGAGGCGCAGAGCTGATGGCCGCGCACGCGGTCGTCGTGGTCGGCGCGGGCCAGGCGGGCTCCGACACCGCCTGCGCCCTGCGCGGCCGGGGCTACCGGGGCCGGATCACGCTCATCGGCGACGAGCGGCCGGGCCCCTCCAGCCGTCCCCCGCTGTCGAAGGGCTACCTGGCGGGCACGGTGCCGGCCGAGGAGATCGCCCTGCGGCCCCCGTCGTTCTACGCCGGGCAGGACATCGAGCTGCTGACCGGTGACCGGGTGGCCTCCGTGGACCGCGAACGGCGCACCGTCCTGCTGGACTCCGGGCTGCGGCTGCCCTACGGCAGCCTGGTCCTGGCGACCGGCTCCCGCCCCCGCACCCTGCCGGTGCCCGGTGCCTCGCTGACCGGGGTGCTGACGCTGCGCGGCCTGGCCGACGCGGAGGACCTGCGGCTGCGGCTCAGCGGGCCGCCGCGCAGACTCGTCGTGGTCGGCGCCGGTTTCATCGGCCTGGAGGTGGCGGCGACCGCGCGCGGCCTCGGCCACGAGGTGACGGTGGTGGAGGCGCAGCCCAGGGCCCTGGCCCGGGCGCTCACCCCCGGGATGTCGGACCGGATCGTGGCCGAGCACCGTGCGCGGGGCGTACGCGTCCTGCTGGGCCGCGAGGTGGTCGCGCTGTCCGGCGACGGCGAGGGCCGGGTCCAGGTCATGGAGCTGGACGGCGGTGAGCGGATCGCCGCGGACCTGATCGTGGTCGGCGTCGGTGTGCTGCCGAACCAGGAACTGGCGGCCGCCGCCGACCTGCTGGTCGGTGACGGCGTCGTCGTCGACGCGGGGCTGCGCACCAGCGACCCGGACATCTTCGCCCTCGGCGACTGCGCGCGCTTCCCCAGCCCGCACGCGGGCCGCCACGTCCGCGTGGAGTCCGTCCAGAACGCCACCGACCAGGCCCGGTGCGTGGCCGCCGCGATCTGCGGTGAGCCGTACGCGTACAGCGCGGTGCCGTGGTTCTGGTCCGACCAGTACGCGCTCCGGTTGCAGATCGCGGGGCTGACGGCGGGCCACGACGAGACGGTCACGGTCGGCGACCCCGCGGGCGGCGGCTTCTCCGTCTTCTGCTTCCGCGGGGGCCGGCTGACCGGCGTCGAGTCGGTGAACCGCCCGGCCGACCACGGCATCGCGCGCCGGCTGCTCACGGCCGGCACCGACCTGTCGCCCGGGACCGTCCGCCGGCCGGGCTTCGACCTCAAGGCGCTCCCCCGCACCCCCACCACCGCATCACCGTCCCGCACCACCACCGAGGAAAGGCTGTCCGTCCATGCCTGAAACCACGTCGGCGCCCGCGGGCGCGACGTCCACCGCCCCCGCGCCGTCCCGGCGCCCCCGTCCGGTCCCGATGCGGGTCCTCGGCGTCTGGCTGGCCGTGCTGGCACTGCTGGCCGGCTTCGGCACCGCGTCGGCGGCCGCCGGTGAGAAGGCGCACCACCCGCGTGCCCGGGTCTCGCTGGCCGGGGTCTGGGACCTCACGGTCAACGTCCACGCGCCCGACGGCATATCGACCACGACCCCGAGGTTCGTCTTCCTCGCGAACCACCAGCTGACCGCCGAGGGCCCGCCGGACGGGAACGGCCAGCCGCTGTACGCCGCCACCGGGTTCTGGACGGAGAAGGCGGACGGCACCATCGCCTTCTACATCAACCACGGGGGCGCCGAGGGCGGTGCGATCCCGGGCGACGTCCAGGCCGTCCACATGGGCCGGATCACCGGCCGGACGTTCAGCACCACCGCGTACGCCTTCGTCATGGTCGCCGCGAACCAGCCGCTCCAGGGCCCGGTCGACGTCGACTCCACGGCGACCCGGGTCTCCGGGCTCCCGGCCTCCTGACGTACCGTCCGCGCCCGCCCCACGCGCCCGCCTCCCGCTCCCGCGAGCGGGAGGCGGGCGCGGCCCGTGCCGCCGGGCCCCGGGCGCGCGGAACGGCCCCGGCCCCCTCGTTCCTTCGGCCGCGCTGGTGAAGGAGGAGGGGGCCGGGGCCGTTCCCGCGCCGGCTCAGTCGCCCCGTACCACCGGGAGGCTGGTCAGCGTGTGGTTGATCTCCCCGGTGTGCCAGGGCAGTTCGCTCTCGGGGACCGCGATCCTGAGGTCCGGGAAGCGGCGTACGAGGCCTTCGATGGCGATCTCCATCTCCATCCGTCCCAGGTGCTTGCCCAGGCAGTAGTGCATCCCGTGGCCGAACGAGATGTGCGGGTTGCGCTCGCGGGCCAGGTCGAGCCGGTCCGGGTCGTCGAAGACGTCGGCGTCCCGGTTGGCCGAGGCGAGCGACAGCAGGACGGCGTCGCCCTTCGGGATGGTCACGCCGCCGACCTCGATGTCCTCGGCCGCGATGCGCGGGAAGCCGGAGGTGTCGGTGGCGAACAGGTTGACGTGGCGCAGGAGTTCCTCGACCGCCTTCGGGATGCGGGAGTGGTCCTCGACGAGGTACCGCCACTGTCCCCGGTGGTCGGCCAGCAGGGCCAGCACGGAGTTGGCCAGCTGGTTGGCCGTGGTGTCGAACCCGGCCCCGATCAGGGTGAAGCCGAAGGTGACCAGCTCCGGCTCGCTGAGCCGGTCGTCGTCGTCGCGGGCCGCGATCAGCTCGGACAGCATGTCGTCGGAGGGGTTGGCCCGCTTCTCGGCTATCAGCCCGACGATGTACTCGCTCAGCTTGCCCAGCGCGTGCAGGGACGCCTCACCGCCGGCCCGGTCGTCGACCGTCGCGAAGGCACGGGCCCACTGCTCGAACTCCCTCAGGTCCTGCGACGGTACGCCCAGGAGCTCGCCGATGACGGTGAGCGGCAGCGGGACCGCCAGCTGCTGGACGAGGTCCACGGAGCCGCCCTTGGCCTCCATGTCGTCGAGCAGTTCGTCGGTGACCCGCTGGACGTTCTCCCGCATGCGCTCGACCCGCCGCATGGTGAACGCGCCGGCGACGAGCTTGCGCAGCCGCGAGTGCTCGGGGGCGTCCAGCGAGATGATCATCTCGGGGGTGGTGTGCATCGTGCCGCCCACCCGTGGCGCACCGTCGCCGCAGGCCTGTGCGCGGCTGAGCCTGGGGTCGGCGGAGAGCCTGCGCACGTCCTCGTAACGGGTGATCAGCCAGGCGTCCACACCTCCCGCGGTGGGCACCTTCACCACCGGCTGCCGGGCGCGCAGCCGGCCGTACTCGGGGGCTGGGCCGCGGTAGCTGGATCCGGTGAAGGGGAACGTGCCGGCCACCGGGCAGCCGGTGCCCTGGGGCGCCGTCTCCTGGGTGGCTGTCTCCTGGGTGACTGTCACGACGAAACCTCCGCTTGGGGCGTTACGGGTCGGGCCTCAACGTACGGACCGCCGATGGAGGCCAAGTCGCCCCGAAGTGGAGTCCGCCGGGCGCCCGCACACGCGGGAGGGGGCGCCCGGAACCTCCCGGACGCCCCCTCCCGCCGTGCGGCGGTCCGCCTCACTCGGCGGGGCCCAGCAGCACGGCCGCGTAGTTCTTCCGGGCCGCGGTGTCGTACTGGAGCGCGACATGGCTGGTGGCCGAGGTGATGTCCCGCCAGAACCGCTGGAGGGCGTGCCCCTCGCCGAGGCCCCCGGTGCCGGCCGCGCCGACCAGCAGCGCGGCCGCCTCACGGAGGGTCTCGGCGGCGTAGGTGGCGTTGCGCTCGTTGCGCGCCATGTGCTCGGGGGTGAACAGCCGCCCGTCCAGGACCTGGGCGTTCTGCTCCACGAGGTGCCGTGCCGCGTCGACCCGGCCGGACGCGCGGACCATGGTCAGCTCGGCGGTCTGGTTGCGGCGCCGGCCGGTGACCGAACCCGCGCACGCGGCCAGGGCGCCGGTGGCGGCGCCGACGACGGGAGCGATGAAGGTGAGTCCGCCGACGGCCTGGAAGGGCACGTTGTGGGAGTCCACCCGGGAGGTGGCGTTGCGGCCGGTGAGCATGTCGGTGCGGTCGAACGACAGGTGGGCCGGCACGAACACGTCGTCGACGGCCACCGTGTGGCTGCCGGTGGCCCGCATGCCGACGCTGTCCCAGGTCTCCCGCACGGTGTACGCGCCCCGGGGCAGGGTGAAGAAGCGCAGCTGCGGCGGGCCCTCCCCGCCGCCGACGGCCGCGCAGACCATCGCCCAGTCCGCGAAGTCGATCCCGCTGACGTAGGCCCACTGGCCGGTGACCCGCCAGCCGCCGTCCACGGGCCTGGCCCGCCCGGCGGGCATCAGGCCGGTCGCCACGACGGTGTCGGGGCCGGCGCCCCACAGCGCCTGGTGCCCTTCCTCCGGCAGGTGGGAGGCGAAGCGCGCCGAGTACGCGGCGAGCGACGCACACCACGCCGAGGCGGCACAGCCCTCGCCGACGGAGACGACGGCCCGGGTCAGCTCCGCGAAGGAGCCCTCCGTTCCGCCGAAGCGGGCGGACACGAAGTGCCGGGCGAACCCGGCCTCGCGTATCGCCTCGGTGACCTCGCGGGAGAGCACGCGCCCGGTGTCCGCGTCGGCGGCGTGCAGGGCCGCGAGCAGCCGCAGCCGGCCGGCGGCCGTGACCAGGTCCGTGTCCGTGGCCCCGGTGACCGCCGGGGCGTCGATGACGCTCATGCCGCGGCCCCGTTCGCGACGGCCCGCGCGAAGCGCTCCAGCGTCTCCCCCGGGCTCGGCCCGTCCAGGGCCCTGAAGATGCGGTCGGCGCCCGGACCGTGCCGGTCCAGCTCGACGTGCGCGAGCGACACCTTGGTGTGGCCCTCGTCGACGGCCTCGAAGTCCACCTCGATCCGGCTCGCCCCGTCGTCGGTGGGGATGGACTGCCAGTTGGGGTCGATCCGCCAGGTCATGGCGACGCGGCGGCCGGGCACCCATTCCAGGACGCGTCCCCAGGCGACCTCGGTGCCCTCCACGTCCCACTCGTAGTACCGCCCGCCCACGCCCGCCTCGAAGGCCAGGCCGGCCCGCTCCTTGCGCACCAGGATGTGGCTCGGCGGCCACCAGTCCCCGGGGCGCTCGGTGAAGACCTTGAAGCAGTCGTCGGGCGTCGCCGCCACGGTCACCGACTTCCTGACGTCGGGCAGGGTCTGCGTCTGCTCGGCCACGGGGCCTCCTCGCTCCAGCCGGGTGTCCGCCCGGTCGCCGCATCGAATGGCGCCCACGCTGACGGTCCGCGCTAGGCCCCGTGTCCAGTCCGGCTGGAGGGCCCGCGCTCCACCCCGGGTCCACCGGCGTGCGAGAACCCCGCAAGGCCCCGGGCCCACCGTCGAGCCTCCGGACAGGACCGGCACGAGCGATGAGGAGAGCACGATGACAGACGCGGGACGACGAGTTGCCTTCGTCACCGGTGCGACCAGCGGTATCGGCCTGGCCGTGACCGAGCTGCTCGCCCGGCAGGGCGTCGCGGTGTTCGGTGTGGCGCGCGGCGCCGAGAACGTGCGGACCATGGTCAAGCAGCTCCGCGAGGAGGGCCTCGAGGTGGCGGGCACGGTGTGCGACGTGACGTCCCTGGAGCAGATCCAGGAGGCGGTGCGCGCCGCGGTCGCCGCGTACGGGCGCATCGACATCCTGGTCAACAACGCGGGCCGGGGCGGCGGCGGGGTGACGGCCGAGATCGAGGACTCCCTCTGGGACGACGTGATCGAGACCAATCTGAACGGCACCTTCCGTGTCACCCGTGAGGTCCTCGCGGCCGGCCTGATGCGGGACGGCGACTGGGGCCGGATCATCAACATCGCGTCCACCGGCGGGAAGCAGGGCGTGGAGCTCGCCGCTCCCTACTCGGCGTCCAAGCACGGCGTGATCGGCTTCACCAAGGCCGTGGGCAAGGAACTCGCCCCGACCGGGATCACCGTCAACGCCGTCTGCCCGGGGTACGTCGAGACGCCGATGGCGCAGCGCGTGCGCCAGGGCTACGCGGGCCACTACGGCGTCAGTGAGCAGGAGATCCAGGACAAGTTCAACGCGAAGATCCCGCTGGGCCGTTACTCCACCCCCGAGGAGGTGGCCGGCCTGGTCGGCTACCTGGCCTCCGACACCGCCGGATCGATCACCGCCCAGGCGCTGAACGTCTGCGGCGGACTCGGCAACTACTGAGCCCGCCGTGCTCATCCGCACGTCATCCACGGCCCTGAGGGCACGAGCAGAATCGGAGTACCCGACATGCCTCCTGTGACCGCCGGCGCACTGCTGGCCGAACCCGACGCGGCCGCCTTCCGCACCGCGATGGGCAGATTCCCCACGGGCGTCACCCTGCTCACGCGGGGAAGCGGCGAGGACACCATCGTCATGACGCTCAACAGCCTGACCTCGGTGTCGCTCGACCCGATGCTGATCCTGGTGTCCGTGAAGGCCGACGGCCGGATGCGCCCCCGGATCTCCCGTGCCGGGAGCTTCGCGGTGAACGTCCTGAGCGAGGCGCAGCGCGGCCTGGCGCAGCACTTCTGCCGCCCCGACCGGTCCGAGGGCACGGAGGCCATGCTGCGGCTGTCCGCCGAGGAGGGCATCACCGGGAACGCCGTGCTGCCCGACGCGGAGGCGTATCTCGAGTGCGTCCTGGAGGCGGAGTACGCGGCCGGGGACCACACGCTGCTCATCGGCAGGGTGGTCGCCCTGTCCGGCGGCCGGTCGGCCCCCGACCCGCTCCTCTTCCACCACGGCCGCTTCGGCCGGCTGACCCCCGCCGCGCACGGGGAGGACCGGTGACGACGGCGACCCGCCGGGTGGCGCCGCCCGGATCGCTGGTCCCGGTCGCCGACGACGTGTACGCCTTCGTCCAGCCCGAGGGCGGCTGGTGCCTCAACAACGCGGGCCTGGTCGCGGGCGGCGGCCGCTCCGTCCTGGTGGACACGGCGGCGACGGAGTCCCGGACCCGGCACCTGAGCCGGCAGATCGCCCGGATCGTGCCCGACGGCCCGGACCACGTCGTCAACACGCACTTCCACGGCGACCACACCTTCGGCAACGGCCTGTTCGCACCCCGCGCGGTGATCGTGGCGCACGCGGGGACCCGGGCGGACACCGAGGAGGCGGGGCTCGGGCTGCGCCACCTGTGGCCGGACGTGGAGTGGGGCGAGACCCCGCTGACGCTTCCCACGCTCACCTTCCGGGACGAGCTCACCCTGCACGGCGGCGGGCCGCGCACCGAGCTCCTCCACGTGGGGCCCGCCCACACGGCGAACGACGTCGTGGCGTGGGTGCCCGAGCGCGGGGTGCTGTTCACCGGTGACGTCGTCTGGTCGGGGGTGACCCCGTACGTCCTGATGGGGTCGGTCACCGGTTCGCTGCGGGCGCTGGAGCGGCTGCGGGCGCTGGGCCCCGCGGTGGTGGTCCCCGGGCACGGCCCGGTCGGCGGCCCGGAGCTCATCGACGCGACGGAGGCGTACCTGCGTCTGCTCCAGCGGCTGGCCGAGGACGGTCTGCGGCGCGGCGTGGACCCGCTGCGGGCCGCCCGGGAGGCGGACATCGGCGCGTTCGCCGGGTTCCTGGACCCCGAGCGTCTGGTGGGGAACCTGCACCGCGCCTACGCGGAACTCGAAGGGCTCGCCCCGGGGGCCCGCATCGACGTGGCGGCGTCCTTCAAGGAGATGGTCGTCTTCAACGGGGGGCTGCCGGCCTGCCACGCCTGACCGTACGCCCCGCACACCGCACCCCTCGCGCAACTCAAGGAGGAATCGTCGATGGAGACGATGCTGCTGGACCGCGTCACGGTGGTACCGCCACCCGCGCCCCCGGAGGAGCCGCCGGGATGGGTCCCCCTGCTGCTGGCGGGGGACCCGGACGACGACGGGAGCGAACCGCACATCTGCCGCGGCATCGACTGACGGCCTGCCGGGCGGACGTCCGGCGCATGGACGAGGGGCCCTTCGTGAAGGGCCCCTCGTCCATGCGCCGGATACCGCGTTCAGGAGGCGGCGGGAGCGACCGGGCTGTCGCGGTGGATGACACGGGACAGGGTCAGCAGCCGGCCGTCGCGGCGGACCAGCACGTCGTCCACGGTGAAGGTCGGCTGGAAGGAGACCTTCCCCTCCCGGTCGGTCTGGGTGACCAGCGTGTAGTAGGAGACGCGCACCGTGTCCTCGTCCGCCGGGTCGGCGTCGATGAGCAGGTGCCCGAACCAGTGCCGCACGGCGATGTCCTGGTAGCGGGGCAGGTTGGCCCGCATCCCGGCGATCATCTCCGCCCGGCCGCTCTGCCGCTGGCCGCCCGCGTGCACGACCTCTCCGTCGGCCGTGAACGTGTCGGCGAAGCCTTCGATGTCGAGGGCGTCGACCCGTCGCATCTGCTGGGCGTAGAAGGTCTGCACCTCGGCGTACAGGTCACCGGTGACCTGCGGGCGGAGGGTCCCGACGGGCTGAGACATGGCAACTCCCTTCGCGGCGGCCGCCCTCTTGGCTGCCGCCGTCACCACCAGGCTGCCGGGCGCGGCTGCAGCGCCGCTGGAGACGCGCTCGCTCCCCTGACCCGCGCGCGGCCCGCGGGTCAGCCGAGCCGGCGGACGGGCCTTCCGGCGAGGAAGGCGCGGATGTCCTCGACGGCTTCCCCGTAGTAGGCCGCGTAGTTGGCCCGGGAGACGTAGCCCAGGTGGGGGGTGGCCAGGAGGCGCGGTGCGCCGCGCATCGGGTGGTCCGCCGGGAGCGGCTCGGTGTCGAACACGTCGACCCCGGCGCCCGCGATGGCTCCCCTGCGCAGGACGTCCAGCAGTGCGTCCTGGTCGACGATCGCCGCCCGGGAGGTGTTGACGAGGTAGCTGTCGGGCCGCATCAGCCCGAGCTCCTTCGCGCCGAGCAGCCCACGGGTGCGTTCGCCGAGCACCAGGTGCACGGTGACGAAGTCGCTGGTCTCCAGCAGCTCCTCCAGCGAGGCGGCGAACCCGGCGCCCGCCTCCCGCGCCCGCTCCGGCGTCAGACGGGCGCTCCAGGCGACCACGTCCATGCCGAAGGCACGGCCGACCGCGGCGACCCTGCCGCCGATCTTCCCCAGCCCGAGGATGCCCAGCCGGCGCCCGTGCAGGTCGGCACCGACCGTGGACTGCCAGGGTCCGCCCCGGCGCAGGGAGTCGGCCTCGGTCACGATGCCGCGCGCCAGGGCCAGCAGCAGGGCCCAGGTCAGTTCGGCCGGCGGGGCCGCCGTGCTGGCGGTGCCGCAGACGGTGACCCCGTGGCGTTCGGCGGCGGCGTAGTCGATGGAGGTGTTGCGCATGCCGGAGGCGACGATCAGGCGGAGCCGGGGCAGCCGTTCGATGAGGGTCGCGGGGAACGGCACCCGTTCCCGGAGGGTGACCACCATGTCGAACCCGGCGAGCCGCTCGGCCAGTTCGTCCTCCGTGTCGCAGTGCCCGGCGAAGCTGACCACCTCGACGTCGGCGGCGACGGGGGACCAGTCGGCGGCGGTGGACGCGACGGACTGGTAGTCGTCGAGCACGGCACAGCGGAGTCTCATGGCGGTTCTCCCCTTCCGGGCCGCGGCGGCACGGCCGGCTGGGGGGAATCTACCGGCCGTGCCTCCGGCTCACGCGTCCAGCCAGGCCTCCGCGTTCCGCGCGACGTCGTAGACGCGCTCCACCTGGGTGGCGGTGAGCACGCCCGTGAGGGGGGCGAGGGCGGAGACCTGGCGCTCCCGGTAGACGCTCACGTCCGCCGGCGCGGCGACCACCTCCAGCGCCGTGACGCCGGTGAGCACCAGCACGGTCCGCACGGGCACCTCGAAGGCGCAGTGCGCCTCCAGCACCGCCCGCGCACGCCGGGCGCCGGGCGCGGCGTCGAGCGGGTACGGCTGCGGGTCGCCGTCGTCGATCCGCAGGGTGCCGTCGCCGATCCGTACGGCCGCCCCGGGGCGGTGGTCGGTGCGCACGGCGAACACCCCGCCGGGCCCGATGAGCAGGTGCCCGATCTCGGTGCCGTCCGGCAGGGGGACGGAGTGCAGCACCCTCCAGCCGTGCCGGGTCAGCCGCTTGAGCTCGGCCCCCACCCGCCGCTCCCCCGCGAGGGCACCGCGCCGGGGGTCCGCGTCCTTGTGCCGCCGGATCGCGCCGGTGGCCACCCGGACGAGCGCCCCGGTACCGCTCTCGCCGAGCTGCTCCCGGAGCGCGGCCCCCGGCCGTCGCGACGCGAGGTCGCCGGCGGGTGTCAGCGCGGGCAGGTCCGCCCGCCGGGTCCGTTCCGGGCCGGGACCGGCCGCCGGCCCCGGCCCCTCCGACGGGACGGACGGAGCGGGCGGGGCAGGCGGGACGGACGGGGCGGGCGGGATGGGCGGTACGGACGGGCCGGGCGCGGCCTCCGCCTGCGCTCCGGACACGGGCGCGGTCTCCGCGTCCGCCCCGGGCGCGGCCTCCGGCTCCGTCCTCGCCCCCGGCTCCGTCCTCGGCCCCGGTACGGAGGCCGGCCCGGGGACCGGGGGCGGCCCGGCCGCCGTCTCCCGCCCCGCTCCGCGCTTCCGCATGCCCCGCATGGACGGGATCCTCGGCGCCGTGGGCGGCGCGGGCGGGCTCGGCGGCAGGGGCGGGACGTCCTCGCCGACGAGGGCGGGCAGGCCGGGGACCTGGCGCGCGAGTGCGTCGGTCACGGCGTCCCGGTAACGCGGGTGCAGGACCGTGATCGTGCCGCTGCCCCGGTCCGCCCATCCGATCGCGGTGCCGTCCGGCAGGTTCACGTAGAGCCGGTCGTGCCCGAAGAGCTGCCATGACGTGACCTTGAGATCCTGCATCGTGCCCCCTCTGTTCACCCCTCCGGCATCCTTGCTCCCCCAGCCTCTACGGCTGGCCGCCCCCCGCACAGGGCGCAGAGCGGGCGCGCGGGGTCGGCGGCACGGCGTTCCGGAGCGGTCCGGGACCTGTGTGCCCCGGACTGCTCCGGCACTCCGGCCGGACCAGGGGGAGGCCGGGCGTCGGACCGGTGTCCATCATGGTCCGCGCGTGGCCCCCGGCCACGGAAACGGCCGATTCATCACCTGTACGAGCGGCTCGGGCCCCCGGGACCGCCCGCCATGTCCCGGGCCCGGCCGGACCGGTCACGGCTCAGGCCGAGGTGCGCCTCCGGGCGCCGCCTCCCGAAGCCCGCTTCTTCGCCGTCCGCTCCGGAGCGGACCGCCCGGCGGCCGTCCTCTTCGGCGCCGCCCCCTTCGCCGCCGTCTCCTCCGAGGCGGCCTTCTTCGCGGACGCCTTCTTCGAGGTGGCCTTCCTCGCGGGGGCCGTCCTCTTCGCCGCGGGGCCCCCGGCCTCGCGCTCCTTCCCGCCGGTCCGCCGGGCCGCCGTCCTCGACGCCGTCTCCTTGGCCGCCGTCTCCTTGGCCGCGGTCTCAGGTGCCGCCTTCTTCGGTGCCGTCTTCTTCGGTGCCGTCCTCGGGGCCCGCTTCGAGGACCTCCCGCTCCTCCCCGCGCCCCCGCCCGACCGGATGGGGTGGACGTCCGCGACCCCGCCGTCCTCCCCGGGCGACGCGTTCCCGCCGTCCTGGCCGTGCGACTCCTTCGCCGCGCGGACACTGCTCTCCAGCGCCGCCATCAGGTCGATCACCGTGCCCCCGGGTTCCTCCGCCTCCTCCCGCGCGACGGGCCCGCCCGCCGCCTTCGCCGCGACCAGTTCCTCGACCGCCGCGCGGTAGTCGTCGTGGAGCGTGTCCAGATCGGCGTCGCCGAGGGTGTTCATCAGCGCGTCGGCCAGGTCCAGCTCCGCGTCGCGCACGGTGACGCCGGAGTCGGGGGCGACGCCCTCGGGGGCGCGGATCTCGTCCGGCCACAGCAGACCGTGCATCACGATCACGTCGTCGGCCACCCGCAGCATGCCGAGCCGTTCCCGCCCGCGCAGGGCGTACTTCGCCACGGCGACCCTGCCGCTCCGCCGCAGCGCCTCACGCAGCAGGGCGTACGGCTTGGCGGCCGGGACGCCGTCGGCGCGGAGGTAGTACGCCGAGTCCAGCTGGAGGGGGTCGATCGCCGAGGCCGGCACGAAGCCCTCGATCTCGATCGTCCTGGCGGTGGGGAGCGGGAGCGAGGCGAGGTCCTCGTCGGTCACCGGGATCACCGTGCCGTCGGCGTCCTCGTACGCCTTGACGGTCCCGGAGGCCGGCACCTCCTCCTCGTCCAGCTCGCAGACCTTGCGGTAGCGGATCCGGCCGCCGTCGGCGAGGTGGATCTGCCGGAAGGAGATCGTGTGGTTCTCGGTGGCGTTCATGAGCTTGACCGGGATGCTGACCAGACCGAACGAGACGGAGCCGTTCCAGATGGACCTCACCGTTCACCCCTTACACCCGACATGACCTCATTCATGCGATTTCATGTGATTCTTATCGTATGACGCCGATCACGGAGGTGGAGGGGCGGCGCCTGGCGCTCAGCAATCTCGACAAGGTGCTCTACCCGGACACCGGGACGACCAAGGGCGAGGTGCTGCACTACTACGCGGCCACGGCGGCGGGTGCGATGCTGCCGCACCTGCGGGACCGCCCGCTGTCCTTCCTCCGGTATCCGGACGGTCCGGAGGGACTGCGTTTCTTCACCAAGAATCCGCCACCGGGTACACCCGACTGGGTGCGCACCGCCCCGGTCCCCCGCGGCGACGACCCCGGCGCCCGGCAGGTGCTGGTCCAGGACCTGCCGTCGCTGATGTGGGCGGCGAACCTGGTGGTGGAGTTCCACACCCACCAGTGGCGGCGGGACTCCCCGGCCGTGGCCGACCGGATGGTCCTCGACCTGGACCCCGGGCCGCCGGCGGGCGTCGTCGAGTGCTGCGCGGTCGCCCTCCGGCTGCGGGAGCGGCTCGCGGAGGACGGGCTGTCCTCGTACGCGAAGACCTCCGGCTCCAAGGGGCTGCACCTGCTCGTCCCCCTGGAGCCCACCCCCTCCGAGGAGGTGACGGCCTACGCGAGAAGGCTGGCCGTGGACATCGGCCGCGCGCTGCCCGAGCTCGCCGTGCACCGGATGACGCGTGCGCTGCGCCCGGGGAAGGTGTTCGTGGATTTCAGCCAGAACGCCGCGGCGAAGACCACGGCGGCCCCGTACACCCTGCGCGCGAAGGGCAGCCCGACCGTCTCCGCGCCCGTCACCTGGGACGAGGTCGAGGCGTGCCGGGAGCCGGGTGAACTCCTCTTCCTGGCGGGCGACATGGCGGCCCGGCTGGAGCGGCACGGGGACCTGCTCGGCCCGCTGACCGACCCCCGGCAGGCCCGCGCCCTGCCCGGGGAGTGAGGGGCGCGGGCAGGACGGGGCGCGCACAGCACCTTCACAGCACCGGCCGGTGAGGCGAGGAAAGGCCGCAAGTGGAGGGTGGATCGTCCCGGCCGTGGTGCACACTCTGCGCAGACGCTGCTTCGCGGGCACGGTTCGTGCCGCGTCCGCGCGCAGAGGGAAGTCACGGGGAGGGTGTGGCGTGTTCACGGGGATCGACGAGGTCGACTGGGCCTCGATGGAGCATGCCTACGGCCCGGCCGACGACGTGCCGGGGCTCCTGTACGGGCTCGCCTCCGCCGATCCGGCGGAGCGGGAGAGCGCCCTCGACGGGATGTACGGCGCGGTGCACCACCAGGGCGACGTGTACGCGTGCACGCTGGCGTGCATCCCGTTCCTCTTCGAGCTGGCCGTCGATCCGGGCATACGGGACCGGGGAGGCATCGTCGAGCTGCTCACCAGCATCGGCGGCATCGATCTGGACGAGGACGACGAGAGCGAGCTGGACGAGCTCGACGAGGACGAGATCGAGGGCGTGGCGAACTACGCGATGGCCGCGGCGGCCGTGTCCGCCGGGTCCTCGGTGTTCCTGGACCTGGTCGCCGACGAGGACCCGGGGGTGCGGCTCGCCGCGCCACTGGCACTGGCGACGCTGCACGGCCGGCCGGGAAGGGTGCTCTCGCTGCTGCGGGAGCGGCTGCCCGTGGAGGCGGACGACGAGGTGCGGCTGGCGCTCGTCGAGGCCGCCGGGCGGATAGCCCTGCGCCACCGGCCGCTGGCGGGGCAGGCGGCGGACTGGCTGAGCCGGCTCGCCGCGGAGGCGTATCCGCCGGGGCTGCGGCTGGCGGCCCTGGCCCAGCTCGCCCGGTGCGCCCCGGCGGCGCTGCCCGGCGATGTCGTGCGGGTGGTGTCGGGGCTGCTGCGGGAGCTGCGCTCCCGGCCCCGGCGGCCGGAGCCGCCCGCCGTGAGGGCGCCCGGTGGTGAGGACGCCCCGGCGGACCGGGCCGCCGCGCCGACGCCGGCGGGCCGGCTGCGGGAGCTGTCGGCTCAGGAGCCCGCCGTCCGCAGCACCCCGTGGGCCGCCGACCTCCTGCGGACGCTGCACAGCGGCCTGGACGACCGGGTGGACGACCGTACGGCGCTGCTGATGGACCAGCTCCGCAGCCCGGACCCCTGGCAGCGGATCGACGCCGTACGGATGAGCGGCGGGCTGATGCGGGCCTGGCGCGGTTCGTACGAGGACCTGGTGGCGCTGGTCGGGGTACAGCTCACGGATCCGGAGCCCCGGCTCGCGGACGCCGCCTCGCACGTGCTGGAGGAGCTGTTCGGCCTGGCGGCACCGGCGGCCGACGCCCTCGCCGACCGGGTCGCGGGGGATCCCGGGGCGTGGGTGAAGGACTGGGCGAGCGGGCCGCCCGGCCTGGGCTCCTCGGTGAAGGCACTGGCCGGACTGGGCGATCCCCGGGTGCTGCCCGCGCTGGCGGCGGCCCTGGAGCGGCCGGAGGTCCCGCACGACGTGGGCTTCGCGATCCGCTGCCTGGGCGACGCGGCGGCCCCGCTCGCCGGGACGCTGCGGCGCAGGCTCGGCGAGGTCGGCCTGGACGAGGGCGCGTACGACCGGGCGAGCCCGCTGCTGGCCGGGCTCACGGTGCTGCGGGCGGGCGAGGCCGCCCCGGAGGTGCTGCGGGTGCTGCGGGGGGCGCCCGAGTACCGGGGCGAGTGGCTGCGTACGGCGGCCCTGCGGGCGCTGCGGTCGTTCGGGCCGGCTGCGCACCGCGCCGTTCCGGAACTGCGGCGGCTGATCCGCGGGCCGGGGACGGCGGCGGCGACGGAGGCCGCCGAGGCGCTGTGGGCGGTCACGGGGGACGCCGGGGCGGTGCTCCCGGTGCTGGCCGAGGGCCTGGGGGCGGAGCGGGTGCACGACCGCCGGGCCGCGGCGAGCGCGCTGGGCGGGCTGGGGCGGCGGGCCGAGGTGATGGCGCCGGGGCTGCGGGCCCTGCTGGCGCACGACGAGCTGTGGCTGCGGGTCGACGCCGCGATCGCCCTGTGGGAGGTCTCGGGACGCGCCGGAGAGGCGGTGCCGGTGCTCCTGTCGGCGTGGGAGCGCAACCGTCACGTCAGAGTCCGGGTCGCGGAATGCCTGGCGCGGATGGGCCCCGCTGGTGCAGGGTCGGACGCGGCACAGGTACTGCGTGCCGAACTCCTCTCCGTGCGCCGCCACAACGCGATGGACGGCGGGTACGGCAGTCACGACACGTACGAGGACGAGAAGCTGCTGGCGCTCTGCCGGCGGGCGCTCACGGGACACACGGGGAAAGGGAACAGATCATGATCATCTTCGGCACGCGGGGCTATCTCCACCAGTTGGCGGTCCTGACGATGGTGTGCGGCTGGTGCGGCAACCCCGCGGCACACACCCTGCGCAAGCGGGTCACCAAGTTCACGCTGTTCTTCGTACCGCTGTTCCCGTTCTCCACGAAGTACGCGACGCAGTGCACCTTCTGCGGCGGGGAGCGGCGGATACCGAAGGAGGAGGCCGACCACCTGCTGGCGCAGGCCCAGGGCGGGCAGGACGGCCATCCGTACGGCGCGGCGCAGCAGCAGCCCGGTTACGCGCCTCCCGGCGGCCGGAACCCCTACCAGCACTGAACCGCCGCGCGAGCGTCCACCGGGGAGTGGCACGAGGCTGACATAAGGGAAATAACACTCGCCTCTTGCTACGTTGCGGGGCATGACCGCAACGACGGCGGACGCACGCCCGCCCGCGCTTCGCCTCCCCAAGCGGCGCGGGGTCGAGCTCTCGCTCCTGATCGGGGCCGTGCTCATCTCCGTCTACGGCTACGCGGCCGTCGGCCTGGCCCGGAACGACGCCGTGCCCCCCGATGTCGCCGGGTACGGCGCCGGTCTCGGTCTGCTGGCCCTGCTCGCCCATCTCGCGGTCCGCTTCCGCGCGCCGTTCGCCGATCCGCTGCTGCTGCCCATCGCGGTCCTGCTCAACGGGCTGGGCCTGGTGCTGATCTACCGCCTCGACCTGGAGACCCCGGGCGACCGGGCGGCGCCGACGCAGCTGGTCTGGTCCACGCTCGGGGTCGCCCTCTTCATCGCCGTCGTCGTCCTGCTGCGCGACCACCGGGTGCTCCAGCGCTACGCCTACCTCTCGGTCGCCGCGGCGCTCGCGCTGATGATCGTGCCGATCTTCTTCCCCGCCGTGAACGGGGCCAAGATCTGGATCCGGGTCGGCGGACTCTCCTTCCAGCCGGGCGAGTTCGCCAAGATCCTGCTGGCGGTCTTCTTCGCCGCCTACCTCGCGGCGAACCGCAACGCGCTGGCGTACACCGGGCGCCGGATCTGGAAGCTCCAGTTCCCCACCGGCCGGGTCCTGGGCCCCATCGTCGCGATCTGGCTGCTCAGCGTCGGCGTCCTCGTCATCGAACGGGACCTCGGCACCTCGCTGCTCTTCTTCGGCCTCTTCGTGATCCTGCTCTACGTGGCCACCGGCAGGACCGGGTGGATCGCCGTGGGGCTGCTGCTCGCCGCCGCGGGCGCCTTCGTCGTCGGCTCGTTCGAACCGCACGTGCACAGCCGGGTGGAGGACTGGCTGGACCCGTACGCCACGATCAAGGCGGGCCAGGGTCCCAGTCAGCTCGCGCAGTCCCTCTTCGCCTTCGCCGCGGGCGGCATGTTCGGCACCGGCCTCGGGCTCGGCCACTCCGTCCTCATCGGCTTCGCCGCCAAGTCCGACTTCATCCTGGCCACCGCGGGCGAGGAGCTCGGGCTGGCCGGGCTCACCGCGATCTTCCTGCTGTACGCGCTGATGGTGGCCCGCGGCTTCCGGGCCGGCCTGGCCCTGCGGGACCCCTTCGGGCGGCTGCTGTCGATCGGGCTCGCCTCGATCCTGGCGCTCCAGGTCTTCGTGATCGCGGGCGGGGTGATGGGGCTGATCCCGCTGACCGGGATGGCGATGCCGTTCCTGGCCCAGGGCGGTTCGTCCGTCGTCACCAACTGGATCATCGTGGCGCTGCTCATCCGGGTCAGCGACGTCGCCCGCACCCCCGACCCGCCCGGCGGGGCCTCCCCGGCCGGGGAGGAACGGTGATCCCGTACATCCGGCGCGCCGCCGGATTCTGCCTGCTCCTGCTCCTCGCCCTGCTGGCGAACGCCGCCCGCGTCCAGGTCTTCGAGGCCGACGGGCTCGACTCCAACCCCGCCAACCGCCGCACCGTCATCGCCCGTTACGACCAGCCGCGCGGCGACATCCTGGTCGGCGACGAGTCCGTCACCGGGTCGAAGGACACCGGCGAGCAGCTCGCGTACGAGCGCACCTACCGCCACGGCCCGCTGTACGCGCCGGTCACCGGCTACGCCTCGCAGACGTACGGCACCACCCTGCTGGAGAACGCCGAGGACGGCGTCCTCTCCGGCACGGACCCGCTGCTGGACCCGCTGCCGCTCTGGGGCGACCTCACGCGCGAGAGGCAGCCGGGCGGCGACGTCGTCACCACCATCGACGACGCGACGCAACGGGCCGCGTACGACGGCCTGGACGGCCGACGCGGCGCGGTCGCCGCGCTCGACCCGGCCACCGGCCGGATCCTGGCGCTGGTCTCCTCCCCCTCCTACGACCCCGAGCTGCTCTCCGGCACCGGCTCGGCCGTCACCGACGCGTGGGCGCGGCTGAACCGCGCGCCGAGCAGGCCGATGCTCAACCGGGCCATCCGGCAGACGTATCCGCCCGGTTCCGCGTTCAAGATCGTGACGGCGGCGGCGGCCCTGGACGCCCGTGTGGTCACCGATCCGGACGCGGCGACGGACACCCCGTCCCCGTACGTCCTGCCGGGCACCTCGACCGTGCTCCCCAACGAGGCGCGGGGCTGCGAGAAGGCGTCCCTGGCGGAGGCGATCCGGGTCTCCTGCAACACCGTGATGGCCCATCTCGGCGTCGAGGTGGGGCTCGACGGGATGCTGAGGGCGGTGGGCGGCTTCGGCTTCAACGACGACGGTCTGGGGATCCCGTCGCGGGTGGCCCGCAGCAACTTCGACACGGACATGAGCGACGACCAGCTGGCCCAGTCCTCGATCGGCCAGTTCGACACGTCCGCCACCCCGCTCCAGATGGCGATGGTGGCCGCGGCGGTCGCCAACGGCGGCGACCTGCGGCGCCCCCACCTGGTGGACCGGGTGACCACCCACGACGGCCGCACGGTCCGCCGGCAGGGCTCCGATTCCTACCGCAAGGCGATGGAGCCGGGGACGGCCCGGCAGCTCCAGCGGATGATGACCGACGTCGTGGAGCACGGCACCGGCACGAACGCGGCGATCGACGGCGTGACGGTCGGCGGGAAGACGGGAACCGCCCAGCACGGGGTCGACAACTCCGGTACGCCGTACGCCTGGTTCATCGCCTGGGCGCAGGCCCCGGACTCCGGCCGCCCCGCGGTGGCCGTCGCGGTGGTCGTGGAGGACGCGGAGGCGAACCGGGCGGACGTCAGCGGGGGCGGCAACGCGGCGCCCGTCGCCCGCGCGGTGATGGAGGCGGCACTGAGGCGCTGAGGGGGTGCGTGAGGCCGGGCGCTCGGCGCTCACGCTCCCCGCGGTCCGGCGGCGCGCAGCGCTCCGGGCGGCCCGGCGCTCAGCCTTCGGCGCCGCCGTCCGCGATGGCCTCGGCGACCTCCGCGACCCGTGCCCGCTCCTCCGCCGCGAAGCGGTCCCGGTCCAGTTGCTCGGCGATCTCCTCGTCCTGGGCCATCAGCAGGTCCAGGCTGGAGTCACCGAGCTCGAACACGCCCATGTCGACGTAGGCCTTCTGGAGCCGTTCGCCCCAGAGGCCGATGTCCTTGACGCAGGGGACGATCCGGCTGAACAGCAGCTTGCGGAAGAGCTGGAGGTACTCCGAGTGCTCGGAGAGCTCCTTGGCCTCCTGCCTGCCGATGCCGAAGTTCTCCAGGACCTCGACGCCGCTGAGCCGGTCGCGCATCAGGTAGCAGCCCTCGATGACGAACTCCTCGCGCTCGCGGAGTTCGGCCTCGCCGAGCTGCTTGTAGTAGTCCCGCAGCGCCATCCGCCCGAAGGCGACGTGACGGGCCTCGTCCTGCATGACGTAGGCCAGTATCTGCTTGGGCAGCGGCCGGGTCGTCGTGTCGCGGATCATGCCGAACGCGGCGAGCGCGAGCCCTTCGATGAGGACCTGCATGCCGAGGTAGGGCATGTCCCAGCGGGAGTCGCGCAGGGTGTCGCCGAGCAGCCCCTGGAGGTTGTCGTTGACGGGGTAGAGCATCCCGACCTTCTCGTGCAGGAAGCGGGCGTAGATCTCGGCGTGCCGCGCCTCGTCCATGGTCTGGGTCGCGGAGTAGAACTTCGCGTCCAGGTCGGGGACCGACTCCACGATCCGGGCGGCGCAGACCATGGCGCCCTGTTCACCGTGCAGGAACTGGCTGAACTGCCAGGAGGTGTAGTGCCGGCGCAGGTCGCCGCGGTCCCGCTCGGTCATCTTCGCCCAGTGCGGTGTTCCGTGGAGGGTGAGGGCCTCGTCCGGGGTTCCGAGCGGGTCGGCGGGGTCGACCTCCAGGCTCCAGTCGATGCGCTTGTTGCCGTCCCACTGCTTGTCCTTGCCCTTCTGGTAGAGGGCGAGGAGGCGCTCACGGCCGTCGTCGTAGTCCCAGCTGAACCGGGCCGCCCCGTTGGCGGGCACCTGCCACGAAGGGGAGGGGGGCGGGGTGGTGTAGAGGTCGTGTGTCGACACGGACAGCTCCTTCGCCTGGCGAGGATGGTGCATTCCGTGGTGCTGGCGTCAGTTGGCAGGTTCACACGTTGGTAGACGCGCGGTCAACAAGTCGCGCACAGGGGATTGACTGCCTTGCTGACAAGCAGTCTCATAATTCATGACCGTAATCCTGACCGCCGGTAACCCCTGTGCGAGGTGCCTTCAGCCATGACGACAGTGACCGACGAGGACATCCAGGCGCTGCGCGATGCGCTGGGCCCGCTCAAGGACCGCGAACAGGTCGCGGCCCGCCTGCTGGAAGCCTCGGCCAAGCACTCCTTCGACCCGGACACCGAGCTCGACTGGGACGCGCCCGCCGAGGACGGCAAGTGGTTCTGGCCGCCCGAGCTGGTCTCCCTCTACGACACCCCGCTGTGGCGGAGGATGTCCGAGGAGCAGCGGAGGGAACTGGCCCGCCACGAGGCGGCGTCGCTGGCCTCGCTCGGGATCTGGTTCGAGATCATCCTGATGCAGCTGCTCGTCCGGCACATCTACGACAAGTCCGTGACCAGCAAGCACGTCCGCTACGCCCTCACCGAGATCGCCGACGAGTGCCGGCACTCCATGATGTTCGCCCGCATGATCGAGTGGGGCGGGGCGCCCGCCTATCCGGTACCCCGGCGCTACCACAACCTGGCGCGGGTGCTGAAGACCATCTCCACCACCCCCGGTTCGTTCGCCGCGACGCTGCTCGGCGAGGAGATCCTGGACTGGATGCAGCGGCTCACCTTCCCCGACGAGCGCGTCCAGCCGCTCGTCCGCGGAGTGACCCGCATCCACGTCGTCGAGGAGGCCAGGCACGTGCGCTACGCCCGGGAGGAGCTGCGCCGCCAGATGGTCACCGCCCCCCTCTGGGAACGCCGGCTGACCCGGCTCAACTGCGGGGAGGCGGCCCGTGTCTTCTCCGTCTGCTTCGTCAACCCGCAGGTGTACGAGAACGTCGGCCTGGACCGGCACGAGGCCGTCGCGCAGGTGAGGGCGAGCGGCCACCGGGCGGAGGTCATGCAGACGGGGGCGAAGCGCCTGACCGACTTCTTCGACGACATCGGGGTGCTCAACGGGGTGGGGCGCAGGCTGTGGAAGAGTTCCGGTCTGCTGGCCTGAGGCCGCTCCCCCTTCCGGGGGGAGCGCTTAGGCTTCGGGGTATGACCCCCGCTTCCGCAGCACCGCCGGCCCGCGCGTACCGACGCCTCGGTGTCGAGGAGCGCCGCGCCCAACTGCTCGGTGCGGCACTGACGCTGTTCGCCCACCGGGCGCCGGACGACGTGTCGATCGACGAGGTCGCGGCTGCCGCCGGGGTCTCGCGTCCGCTGGTCTACCGCTACTTCCCGGGCGGCAGGCAGCAGTTGTACGAGGCGGCCCTCGGGTCGGCCGCCGAGCAGCTGACGCTCTGCTTCTCGGAACCGGCCGCCGGCCCGCCCACCGAGCGGGTCAGCCGGGTCCTGGACCGCTACCTCGGCTTCGTCGACCAGCACGACGCCGGTTTCAGCGCGTTGCTGCGCGGCGGCAGCGTGGCCGAGACCTCGCGCACGACGGCGATCGTGGACGGTGTGCGCCGGTCGGCGGCGGAACAGATCCTGCTCCACCTCGGCCGGGGCGGCGGCCCGGGGCAGACACCCGCCGGACCCCGCCTGCGGATGATGGTGCGCACCTGGATAGCGGCCGTGGAGGCGGCGTCCCTGATCTGGCTGGACGAGGAGAAGCAGCCGCCGGCCGCCGACCTGCGGGGCTGGCTGGTCGACCATCTGATGGCCCTGCTCGCGGCCACCGCCGCCTCGGACGCGGAGACGGAGGCCGTGGTGGCGGACCTGCTGGGCCAGGAGACCGCCGACGGCCCCGCCGGACGGCTCGCGACGCTGATCATCCCGGTGGCCGGACACGCGGCGCACCTGCTGCCACCGGGCTGAGGCTCCCCGGCCGTCCGGGCCCGGGCCGGGGGCCTCCCGGGCGGCCGCCGACAGGACCGCCGGCCACCCGCCGGGCCCAGGTCCGCCGCCACCGGCGCGGGTGCACCGGTCCTCCCGCCCGGATCCGGGTCCGTGCCGGGGCCGTCCGGGGGCTTTCGCCGGGTACGGCCACGGCCCGGCGGGCCCGGTCGGACCCGGACCCGGGGCGCTGGGTCAGACTGGCCCGGTGAAGAGCGAGAACACCCCCTTCCGCGGCGGCCCCCTGGACGGCCGGGTGCTGCCCGTCCTGCTCGGCCCGACCGGCCATCCGCCCAAGTGGTACGAGGTCCCGGTGCCGGCCGCCGACGGCGGCCCCGCCACCGTGTACGCCTACCGGCGCACCCCGGCGGGCTACTCGAAGCGGCTCGGGATCCAGCGCGGCTGGGTGTACGAGTTCGCCCCCGGCGGCCGTGAGCGTTTCACCCCCAAGTGGCCCTGGACCAGACCCCGCAGCGGTTCCTGAGTCCCGTCCGCGACCGCGCCCGTAAGATCGACGGTCAGGTGCTGAGGGCTCGGTCACAAGGGGGGTGCGCCATGGAGGCGCTACGTCAGGACGATCCACGCCGCTTCGGCCCGTACACCGCGCTGGCACGCCTCCGCGAGAGCGCGAGCGCCGTGCACTTCGTCGCCCGGGGCGCGGACCGCGAGGACCTCGCCGTCGTGACGGCCGCCCGGCCCGCCCTCGCCTCCGCACCCGCCTTCCGGCGCCTCTTCCTGTCCGAGGCCCGCACCGCCGAACGGCTCGCCGGGGGCTGGGTGCAGCCGCCGCTCGACTCCCCCGGCGACGACGGCCTCTGGACGGCCACCGCCTACGTGCCCGCGGTGACGCTCGCCGACGCGATCGGCCTGGCCGGTCCGCTGCCGGAGCGTGCCGTGCGGATACTGGGCGCGGGCCTCGCCGAGACGCTCTCCCGGGTCCACGCCACCGGGGCCGTGCTCCAGGGCCTGGCGCCGGAGACGGTGCTGCTGGCCGAGGACGGCCCCCGGCTGACCGCGTTCGGGCCTCTGGGGGCGGCCGCGTCCGCCGAGGCGAGGGAGGGCGGGCAGCTGTCCGTAAGACTGGGCTACCTCACCCCCGAACAGGTCGAGGGCAAGGACGCGGGCCCGGCGTCCGACCTGTTCGTCCTGGGGCTGCTGCTGGCGTACGCGGCGACCGGGACGACTCCGCTCGCCGACGGGCCCGTGGCGGAGGCGGCGCAGCGGATCGCGCACGGTTCCGCCGAACTCGGCGGCGTACCGGCCGAGTTGCGCGAGCTGGTCGCGGGCTGCCTGGCGAAGGACCCGGCCGCCCGGCCCACCGCGGGGTCGGTCGCCGCGGAACTGGCGCTGGAGGGCGCGGCGGGCCTCGCCAGGAACGGCTGGCTCCCCGGGCCGCTGTCGGCCGCCGTGACGGACCAGGCGGCGCGGGTGCGGGCCCTGGAGCCGGTGGCGGACCGGGTCCAGGACGCGGTGCCGGTGGCGCACGTCCAGGACCCGGTGCCCGAGGACGCGGTGCCCGTGTCCCAGGACCCGCGTGCGGACTCCGCCCTGCCCTCCTCCGGCGCCGGCGGCGGGACCACCCGGTTCCTCGGGACCGCCGCGCCCGCCCCGCGCTCCGACCGGGCGACGGCCCAGCCGGCCCTCCCCCGCGCGGCGACGCCGGCCCCCCACCACCCGGAGCCGGCACCGGCACCGCCCTACCCGTACGTGTATCCCTCCGCAGCCGCCCCGCGGGGCGCGCCCGCCGCGCTCCCTCCGGCGCTGCCCGCTCCGGTGCCGCCCGCCGGTGCGCGCCATGCCGCGTCCGCCCCGCCGCCCGGGCGCCGGACGCTGCTCGCCTCCGTCGCGGCCGGCGCCGCCGGAATGGTCCTGGGCGGGACCGCCGTGTCGGTCCTCGGGTCCGACGGTTCGGCCACCGCCACCGCGTCCGACGCCAAGCCGGCCACCGCGCCGCGCGCCGCCGTTCCCGGCCGGGCCCCCGATCCCCGGTGGACGTACACCCACCCGGCCTCCGCACCGGCCCCGCTCACCGCGGGCGTCTGGCAGGACAGGCTGCTGGTGCTGACGGACACGGCCGGGGCGACCGCCGTCGACCTGCGGACGGGGCGGAAGGTGTGGGAGCGTGCCGACGCCGCCGGGGCCCGGACGGTCCTGACGGCCGGGGACGGCCTCTGCTTCCTGGCGGGCCCCACCGAGTTCCTCTGGCTGGCGCCGGAGGACGGCCGGGTCGCACACCGGGTGCGCTACGCGGACCAGTTCGGCGGTGTACCGGGCATGAGGACGGCCGTGGTCACCGGCCGGTCCGGGTCCGTCCTCTGGTTCACCGGCTCCCACACCGTCACCGTGAAGGCGCCGAAGCCGAAGAAGGGCGAGAAGGCCGGCAAGGACACACAGGCCGTCCGGGCCTACTTCTTCGCGTACGACGTCGTGCTGCGCAAGGAGCTCTGGCGCGTCGCCGTTCCCGCGGGCCGGGCGCCCGGCACCCCGGACTACCGGCTGACCGCCGTGCGGAACGCCGACGTCGTCGTACGCCAGGACGCGGGCACGCTCACCCCCGCCGATGTCACGGCGGGCAAGGGCAGGGCGTTCTTCCGCTGCTTCGACCGGGCGACCGGAAAGCTCCTGTGGAACCGGCAGTTCGGCACCGTCGCTCCGGCCGCCGCTGCGGCCGGGGACCAGGAGGGCCGGCTCTACGGCGCGGTGGGCGGCGGCCTCCAGGCCTTCGAGACGGGTACGGGCAAACCGCTCTGGACACTCGGCGGCACCCCGTCGTCCGTCTTCGGCACCCCCCTCCCCGCCGGGCCTCTGCTCCACGTCACGAACCGGAACCAGGAGGTCGGCACGGTCGAGCGGGCGACCGGGAAGCTGCTCTGGCGGCGGTCCACCGAGGTCCCGCTCGGCGGCGACGCCCCCGCGCTCACGCTGAGCGGCGGCGGGAGGACCCTGCTCGCCTCGGACGCCTCGCAGGTGACCGCGTTCGCCGCCGCGGACGGGCGCCGGCTGTGGAAGTTCCAGGACATCGGGGCCCAGGCCCCCGACGGCGCCACGGTCAGCGCCCCCTACCGGGTGCTGGCCGCCGGGAAGACCTCCGTCGTCCAGCGGGAGCGCGCCTTCTACGCCTTCCCGGTGGCGTGAGCGCCCCGCACCGCCCACCTCCGCCGTTCGGGGCACGCCCCGGGGCGGCACGCCGGGCGGTCCTTGCATCGCCCGGGGCCGGGTGACCGGATGGACGCGATCCGAGCATTTGTGGGGTAGTCCGATTAATCGGTATCGCCCCTGACCCCGGAGGTGATCCGTGTCGGGCCGAGTCTCACGCGTCCTCTGCACGGCGGTGCTGGCCGCGGTCGTCGCCGCCTCCCCGGCCGTCGCCGAGCCGTCCGGCCCGGGAGCCGCGCCGGAGCCCCCACCGGCCGCCGGCCCGGCCCCGCAGGGCGTGGCCGGGCTGCTGAAGCAGTTGCAGACGCTCTACCGGGAGGCCGAGGAGGCCGGCGAGCTCTACAAGGGCACCGAGGAGGAGCTGAAGAAGCGGGCCGCCGAGGCGGCGAAGCTGCGCACCGAGCTCTCCCGGGCCCGGACGGCCCTGGACTCCGGACGGCGGGACGCCGGCCGGCTGGCACGTGACCAGTACCAGGGGCGCACCGACTTCTCCGTGTACCTGCGGCTGCTCCTCGCCGACGACCCGGCCCGCGCCCTGGAGCAGAGCCACGTCATCGAGCGCGCCCAGGCGGGCCGGTCGGCCGTGGTCGAGCGCCTGACGGGGGCGGAGAGGCACGCCGAGGTCCTGGCGGCCAGATCACGGGCGGCACAGGAGCGGCAGCGGGCCCTGGCCGCGCAGCGGCAGAAGCAGCGCGACACCGTGGGGACCCGGCTCAAGGGCATCGAGGCGATGCTGGCCTCCCTCTCCCCCGAGCAGCTCGCCGCGGTGGCGGCACTGGAGAAGAAGAACGTCGGCGAGGCCCAGCACGAGCTCACCGCCTCCGGGGCGCTCAGCTCGGTCCGCCCGCCGACCGAACGGGGCGGCGCGGCCGTCCGCTACGCCGTCGAGCAGATCGGCAAGCCGTACGCGTGGGGCGCCGAGGGGCCGGATTCCTACGACTGCTCAGGACTCACCTCGCAGGCGTGGTCGGCCGCGGGCCTGGCCGTCCCGCGCACCTCGCAGGAGCAGTGGCGCACCCTGCCGAAGGTGCCCGTCGGCTCGATGCGCCCCGGCGACCTGGTGGTGTACTTCCCCGGGGCGACGCACGTCGCGCTCTACATCGGCGACGGCCTGGTGGTGCAGGCCCCCCGGCCCGGCGCCACGGTGAAGGTCTCCCCGCTGGCCTCGAACCCGCTGCTGGGAGCCGTCCGCCCCGACCCGGACGGCCGGCCGCTGGGCGCGTACACCCGGCCCGAACTGCCCCGGGACGCCGCCTCGGGAGCGGACACCGGCTACGACGTCCCCCGGGTGTGAGGACCGGGCCGCCGCCCCCGCCTCCGGCGGTGACGCGACGGCCCGGTCCTGGTGGCGGGTGTCAGCCCCGCTCGCCCGAGATCTCCGCGAGGTACGCGTTGGTCCTGTCCGGCTCGTAGAAGAAGTTCTCGAAGTCCGCCGGGTCGTTGAACCCGTTGGCGAAGCGGTCCGCGGCGGGCTGGAGCTGCCCGGCCGCGCCGATCAGGTTCAGCACGTGCTCCGGCGGCGGGCCGAGCATCGCGTTCGTCCACTTGACGACGTGCCGGGTGTTCTCCCAGTGCCGCTCGAACGTGGCCTCCATCCACTCCTCGTCGAAGGGCCGGTCGCCGTGCTCGGTGATCGACTCCAGGTAGGAGTGCGCGCACTTGGACGCGGTGTTGGAGCCCTGGCCGGTGACCGGGTCGTTGGCGACGACCACGTCCCCCACGCCGAGGACCAGTCCGCCGCCGGGCAGCCGGCCGACGGGCCTGCGCACGGTCGGGGCGTAACGGCCCGCCAGCGTGGCGTTGGCGTCGGTCAGCTCGACCTTGGTGGCGCGGGCGTACTCCCACGGGAGGTACTTCTCCATGAGCTCCAGCGTCCTGGCCAGGTGCTCGGAGGGGTCCTTGATGCCTTGGAAGGCGTCGAGCGGGCCGCCCGGGACGCCCTCCCAGAACAGGATGTCCGCGCGCCCCGACATCGTCAGGGTGGGCATCACGAAGAGCTCGCCGACACCGGGGACCAGGTTGCAGCGCACCGCGTCGAAGTCCGGGTGCTCCGGGCGCGGGCCCAGGCCGTGGACGTAGGCGACGGCCAGGGCGCGCTGCGGGGCGTCGTACGGCGAACGGGAGGCGTCCCGGCCGAACATGGAGACGAGTTCGCCCTTGCCGGCCGAGACCATCACCAGGTCGTAGGTGCGGGAGAAGTAGTCGAGGTCCGAGACCGCGGCACCGTGGATGACGAGCTGGCCGCCGCGCTGCGCGAAGGTCTCCATCCAGCCGGCCATCTTCACCCGCTGGTCCACCGACTGGGCGTAGCCGTCCAGCTTGCCCACCCAGTCGATGGCGCGGGAGGAGTCGGGCCCGGCGACCGAGACGCCGAGGCCCTCGATCCGCGGGGCCTGCGACTCCCAGAAGTTGAGCTGGAGGTCGCGCTCGTGCTGGAGGGCGGTGTGGAACATGCACTGCGTCGACATGACCCGGCCGGACCGGATCTCGTCCGCGGTGCGGTTGGACATCAGGGTGACTTCGTACCCGCGGGACTGGAGTCCGAGGGCCAGCTGGAGACCGGACTGGCCGGCTCCGACTATGAGTATCTTCCGCATCGCGCTTCTCCGTTACGTGTGCTGGGTGCGTCTGCCGTCATTCGGGGGCGGCGTCGAGCGCGTGGCCGACCAGGGCGAGCAGCGACTCGACGACGGTGATCCTCTCGCGCGCATCCATGATCACGACAGGCACGTGCGGCGCCACGGTCAGGGCCTCCCTGACGTCGTCCTCCTCGAAACCGGGTGTCCCCTCGAAGTGGTTGACGGCGACGATGTAGGGCAGGCCGCAGCTCTCGAAGTAGTCGAGCGCGGCGAAGCAGTCGGCGAGGCGCCGGGTGTCGGCCAGGACGACCGCGCCGATCGCACCGCGCACCAGGTCGTCCCACATGAACCAGAAGCGCTGCTGCCCGGGGGTCCCGAAGACGTACAGGACGAGGTCGTCGTCCAGGGTCAGCCGGCCGAAGTCCATCGCGACGGTCGTGGTGACCTTGTCCGGTGTGGCCGTGAGGTCGTCGGTCCCCTCGCTGGCCTGCGTCATCAGCGCTTCGGTCTGGAGCGGGGTTATCTCGGAGACCGAACGGACGAAGGTCGTCTTGCCCACGCCGAACCCGCCCGCGACCACGATCTTCGTCGCGATCGGCGCGCGCGTGTGGTCGAGCTGCCAGGCCTGTACCGAGTCGGCGGGGCGGTCCCGCGGCCCGCGCGGGCGCGGGGTGAAGAGCGGCGCCTCAGAGACGGCGGAGTCCATTGAGAACCCTTTCGAGCAGCGCGCGGTCGGGCTGGCCGGTGCCGTGACCGGTGCCGTACACGCGGATCTTTCCCTGGTCGGCCAGGTCGCTGAGCAGCACCCGGACCACGCCGAGGGGCATCTTCAGGAGGGCCGAGATCTCGGCGACCGTACGCATGCGGCGGCAGAGTTCGACGATGGCGTGCAGCTCGGGCATGACGCGCGAGGCGAGATGGCCGTTGGTGAGCTCCCGGCGCTCCTCGGGGGCCTCCAGCGCGGCGACGAACGTCTCGACCAGCAGGACGTGGCCGAAGCGCGTGCGGCCGCCCGTGAGGGAGTACGGACGGACGCGTGCGGCCTTGCGGTCCGCACCCCTGACGGGAAGTTTTCGTGCGGGTTCAGCAGCTGACGTCACTGGGTGCTCTCCATCGATTTGCGCAGCTCACTGCGGAGTTCGGGGGTGAGTACATGTCCGGCGCGGCCGACGAAGAGCGCCATGTGGTAGGCGATCACGCTCATGTCGCAGTCGGGGGTGGCGTGCACACCGAGCAGGGAACCGTCGCTGATCGACATGACGAAGACGCTGCCCTCGTCCATCGCGACCATCGTCTGTTTGACGCCGCCGCCGTCCATGAGCTTGGCGGCGCCGATCGTGAGGGACCCGATGCCGGAGACGATGGTGGCGAGGTCGGCGCTGGAGCCCCTGGGGCCCGTCCGCCGCCCCGCCGCCTCGGCCGGCGCGAGACCGGGGTCCGAGGAGAGCAGCATCAGCCCGTCGGACGAGACGACGGTGACCGAGTGGACCCCTGGCACCTCCTCCACGAGATTGCTCAGCAACCAGTGAAGGTTCCGGGCCTCGCTGCTCAGTCCGAACGCGCTGGGCGCAGTCAACTGCGTGCCTCCTCGACTGTGTCCCCCGTCTCATCGATACGGACGTCGCTACGGTCGTGGTCGGTCTGCGGGCCGCTGTCGGCGATTTCCGCCTCGACATCACGGCGGCCGTCCTTCGCCCCCTGGTGGAAGCCGCCGAGCCTGCGGCGCAGGGCTTCCTTGTCGAATCCGCCCGTGCGCTCCGTGGCCGGGGCGGACGGCGGTTCGACGGCCTTCGGGGTCCGCTTGGGCAGCCCCTTGTCGGTGATGCGTTCGGGCACGGGTGCCGGGTCGGGCACCTCCTCGCCGAGTCCGGCCGGCGGCTGCCGGGGGCCGGGAACGGCTCCGGCGGCCGCCGCCGGACCGGTCGCGGGGTTCGCGTCGGCGGCGCGCTCGTGCCGGTCGGGCCCGATGGCGTACGGGCTCGGCGCGTCCTTCGGCACGGGGAGCCGGACCTGCATGGTGGTCTCGGCCTCGGACTCCTGGCGGGGCGCCGGGCCGGGTTCCGCGCGGCTGCCGGGCCCGGCGGCGGGAGCTTCGGGGTCCGCTCCGGGTGTGGGCACCGCGGGGTGGGGCGCCGCGGGCTCCGGCGCCTCGGGCCGCTCCGGCGCGGGCTGCGGCTTCGCGGCCTCGGGTGCCGCGGCCTCCGGTGCCGCCGCCTCCGGTCCCGTCGGCCGGGGCGTCGCGGGCTGCGGCTCCGTGGCCTCCAGGGTGCGCTCGGCGGCCGCGATCAGCGGATCCGCGGCGGGGGCGGCCGAACGGGGCGGCAGCGCGTTGGAGTTGGCCTCGGCGACCGACCCCGGGAGGTTCAGCGTGGGCGCGTCCCCGGGCAGCGGCACGGACGGCGGGGAGGCCACCGGCGGCGCCTTGGGCAGCAGGGCCTGCGGAAGGACGACGACCGCGGTCACCCCGCTCCCCTTCGGTTCGCGCAACTCCACCTTCACGCCGTGGCGCGCCGCCAGCAGCGAGGTCACCTGAAGACCCAGCCCGGCACCGTCCGCGGCCTGTTCGCCCGCCTCGAAGGACGCCGGGTCGGCCAGCCTGGCATTCAGCTCGCCCATACGGACCGCCGACATGCCGATGCCCGCGTCCTGCACGGAGAGCATCACCTCTCCGGACTCCAGCAGCCAGCCCGACAGCTCGACATGGGAGTCGGGCGGGGAGAAGGAGGTCGCGTTCTCCAGGAGTTCGGCGACGAGGTGGCTCACGTCGTCGGCGGCGAAGCCCGCGATCTGGGCGTGCGGCGGCAGGGACTGGATGGTGACGCGCTCGTACCGCTCGATCTCGCTGACCGCGGCGCGCAGTACGTCGACGAGCGGGATCGGGCCCGCGTGCCCCTGGTGGTGTTCCGCTCCCGCGAGGACCAGCATGTTCTCGCTGTGGCGCCGCATGACCGTGGCCATGTGGTCCAGCTTGAAGAGGGTCGCCAGACGCTCCGGGTCCTGCTCGCGCTCCTCCATGCCCTCGATGACGCCGAGCTGGCGCTCGACGAGTCCGAGGGTGCGCAGCGAGAGGTTGACGAAGGTGTGGTGCACCGTGTTCCGCAGACGCTCCAGCTGCCCGGTGAGTTCCGCCACCTGGGCCTGGAGTTCGGCCCGCTGGAGGGTGAGTGCCTCGCGGGCCGCGATCAGTTCGCCGCGCTCGCCCTCCGTGCGCTCCGTGCCCGCGAGCCGCCCGTCGGTGTCGTTCCGCAGTCCGTGCAGCCTGCCGTGCAGGGCGTTGATGGACCGTACGACCTGGGCGAACTCGTCGTTGCGCCCCGTGTAGCGGACCGGCTCGGCGGTCTCGGGCTCGGCGGCGATGCGGCCGGCCCCGATCCGCAGGACGGCGAGCGGCTGGGTCAGGGTGCGGGCGACGGCGGTGGAGACGCCGACGGCGACCAGGAAGCAGCCGCCGAGCAGGGCGAGCCGCAGCTCCAGCGCCGTGACGTCGTCGTCGCGCAGCCCTTCCAGGCGCTTGACCTGCTCGGTGCCGAGCGCGGACTCGACCCCGCGCATGCGGTCGATCCGGGCCGAGAGCGCCGCCTCGACCTTCTTGGGGTCGGCCTCCCGGTCGGAGTCGGAGAGCTCGGGGCGGTCGGTGAGGCGGGAGAGGTACTTCTCCGCGCCGGCGACCTCGGAGCCGGTGACCGTGGAGGCCAGCTTGTTCCGCGCGGTGGACCCGGCGGCCTGGTCGAACTCGGCGAGCGAGGCGAGCTCGCGCACCCGCGCCTGCTGCGCGGCCGCGCTCAGCTCGTCGCGGTCGCGGTCGTCCTCGCTGTCGCCCTGGTCCTGGAGCGGCAGCCCGGTGAACGGGTCGGTCTGCTGCCCCTGCGGCTTCGTGCCGGGCACGGCGAGCGCGGCCAGCAGGAGCCCGCGGGTGGCCGAGGCCTGCTCGACGGCACCGCCCAGGGCGAGCGGGGCGCGGGTCGCGTCGGCGGCGCGCGGCGGGGTCCTCTCGGCGAGCTCGTCGGCGAGGCCGTGGAGCTTGGCGATGACCTCGGAGTAGGCCTGGTACGCCTCCATCGCCGAGCCCTTGCCCGTGAGGGCGGTACGGCGGAGCGACGGGATGGTGGCGAGGTCCCTGCGCAGGGCCGCCGGGGCGGCCTCCCCGATCTCGTCCACCTGCTGGTCGACGCGGTCGGCGGGGCTCGTGGTGCCGTCCTTGCCGTCCTCGCTCCCACGTCCGCCCGCGATGTGGGCGACGACCACGTCGCGCTCGTCCGCGAGGGAGTGCGCGAGGGTGATCGCCTGCTGGTTCAGCTCGGCGAGCGTGACCAGCCGCTGGGACTCGTTGAGATCGGAGGACGCGCCGAGGGCCGCCGGGGCACCCGCCGCGATGACGGTGATCCCTACGACGGCAACGCCGGCGACGAGCCGGCTGCGTACCCTCACGGTCCGCTTGGAGGCACCCGCCGCCTGGGGCGTGGCCCCGGACTCCTCGCGCGTGCTGTCCTTGCTCCGAGGCCGCTTCTTCTGCACCGGTGCTCGCAATCTTGACTCGTCCGCCCTTGAAGCAGAGGTGACGCACGGTCACGTGAATGGGCACCCCGCCCTGGTGTGCGCCGTACGGCTTCCGACCATTCCAGCGCTTTTGGGAGGGGGGCGTGCATCAACCGCTCCGCCACTCGAACGAGTGAACCGCACTCCGGAGTTGGCGAACAAGTCTCCCCACGGGCGGTGCCCGGCATGCACGGACCGCCGGGTGGAACTTCGGGCCAGGCTTTGGCAGTATGCCCGCCCGCATATGCACGGGGCCTGGGTTCCGCTCTCCGTCAGCCATCTGACCTGCTGGTACGGTCCGACCCGGGGATCGTGCGGGCCCGGTGAAGACATCGTGCAGACTGGCCGGATGCGTATCGAACTCGCCACGGAGCCGGGCAGCCCCGAACGCCCCAACGAGGACTGGGTGTCGACCTCCGCCCCTGCTGCGGGCCAGGGTGGCGCCCTCGTCCTGCTGGACGGCGTCACCCCTCCCGCGGGCAGCGACGGCTGTGTGCACTCGGTCCCGTGGTTCACCGCGCGGCTGGGCGGCGCACTGGCCGAACTGTCCGCTTCGCGGCGGGATCTGACGCTGGCCGAGATTCTCTCCGCCTCCATCCGACGCACCGCCGACACACACCGTTCCCTGTGTGACCTTTCTCACCCGCGCACGCCTCAGGCGACGGTGGTGCTGGCGCGTTGGGACGACGAGCGGGTGGAACACCTGGTGCTCTCCGACTCGGTCCTGCTCGTCGAGGCACCGGACGGCACGGTCCGGCCGCTGCTCGACGACCGCATCGACCGCCTGCCGCCGGGATCGCTGGCCTCCGAGGAGATCGCGGACGCGCGGGTGCGGAACAGGGAGGGCGGCTTCTTCACCGCGGCGGCGGACCCCCAGGTGTCCTCACGCGCGGTGACGGGCGAGACCCCCCGGGCGCGGGTCCGCGCACTCGCGGCGCTGACCGACGGGGCGAGCCGCTGGACGGAGAAGTTCCGGGAGGGCGACTGGACCGCCGCCCTGGGCCTGCTGCGCAAGGAGGGGCCGCAGGGCCTCATCGCGCGGGTCAGGGAGCTGGAGCGGGCCGACACCGACCGCGTGCACCTGCGCCGCGGCAAGACGCACGACGACGCCACGGCGCTCCTCGTGGAGCTGTGACGGCCCCGCCGCCGCCCCGGACGCCCGGGCCCGCCCCCCTCAGTCCTCGGCTCGCTCGTTGAAGTGGTGGAGCAGCCGGGCCAGTTCGGCGATCTCGGCCCGGTCCCAGCCCGCCAGCTTGCTGGCGTACCGGCCGCGGCGGGCGTCACGGACGCTGCGGTAGCGCGCGAGGCCCTCGCCCGTGAGGTGGACGAGCCAGGCGCGGCCGTCCGCGGGGTCGGTCTCCCGCGCCACCAGGCCCAGGTCCTCCAGGGCCCGCAGCTGGCGGCTCATCGTCGCCTTGCCGACCCCGAAGTAGGCGGCGAGGTCCGTGGCGCGCTGGCGGCCCGCCGACTCCAGCCGCACGAGGAGCCCGTACGCCGCGGGTTCGAGATCCGGGTGCACCTCCCGGGCCATCTCCCCCGAGTTGGCCCGCGCCCGGCGCAGGAAGACCGCCAACTCCCGCTCCAGGGCGAGGAACTCATGGTCCACACCACTTTTCCCCGCCCCGCCGGCTTCACCGCCGCTTCCGCTCCCGTGCACGTCAGCACCCCTCATACGCTTTCCCGCCGATGAAAGTTTCTTTCAACTCCGGCCATCGCCGCAGCTCGGCCAGTATTTCGCAGGCGTAGACCTCCGGCAGTGACCGGACCCCCTTCCGGAGGGCGGGTCTACGTGCGTAGCTTCAGGGGTGCCACGGATGGCATGTCCACACCACGGCGCACGCATCGCAGGAGTGTCCCGCACCCGCTCCTGGGCCATGAGCTCCCCCACCGAGCCCTCGGAGGCACGCAATGCCCGTGCACAGATCCGGAACCACAGCATCCCCCCGCCGCCCCCGCCTCTTCGCGGCGGGCACGCTCCTCGCCGCCCTCACCCTGCTGCTCACCCTGCCCGGCCCGGCCTCCGCGGCCACCGGTGCCGATGTCCCCGCACGGGGGACGGCGAGGATGGGCCAGGGCGTGATCGCCCACGACGGCCAGGGCGGCACCCCGGGCGGCACCAGGGCCGTCCAGACCGAAGGTGTGGACGTCAGCAGCCACCAGGGCGACGTCGCCTGGTCGACGCTGTGGAACAGCGGCGTGAAGTGGGCCTACGTGAAGGCCACCGAGGGGACGTACTACAAGAACACGTACTTCACGCAGCAGTACACCGGCTCCTACAACGTCGGGATGATCCGGGGCACGTACCACTTCGCCACCCCGGACACGACCAGCGGCGCCGTCCAGGCGAACTACTTCGTGGACAACGGCGGCGGCTGGTCCAGGGACGGCAGGACGCTCCCCGGCGTCCTGGACATCGAGTGGAATCCGTACGGTGCGCAGTGCTACGGCAAGACCCAGGCCGGCATGGTCGCCTGGATCCGCGAGTTCGTGAACACCTACAAGGCGCGCACCGGGCGCGACCCGGTGATCTACACCGCGACCAGCTGGTGGAAGGACTGCACGGGCAACAACGCGGGCTTCGGTGCCACCAACCCGCTCTGGGTGGCCCGTTACAACACCACGGTCGGTGAACTCCCGGCCGGCTGGAGCTACTACACGATGTGGCAGTACACGTCGTCGGGTCCGACGGTCGGCGACCACAACCACTTCAACGGCGCGCTCGACCGCGTGGTGGCCCTCGCGAACGGCTGACCCACGGACGACACGACGTCGAGCCCCGGTGACGAACCCCAGGTCACCGGGGCTCAGTGCTGCGCAGCACCCCACTATGCATGCGGCGTATACGCGCTGTGTATATTCGCTGCGTGCCGCACCGGCCGGTGCGGCCGATCCCTGGGAAAGTGACGTGTCGTGCCTGCTGTGCCCGGAAAGACGAAGAGGTCCGGCCCGGGGTTGGCCGCCGCCCTGGTGACGGCGCTCACACTGACGCTCGGCGGCTGTGCGATGCAGACCACGGCTCCCGGATCCGCGCGGGCCGACGCCGCCCCCGACGCCGGGGGGTCGTTCGGCCAGGTGGACTGCCGCAAGGCCAAGTGCATCGCCCTGACCTTCGACGCGGGGCCGGCCGAGGACACGCCGCACCTCCTGGACGTGCTCAAGGAGAAGAAGGTGCCCGCCACGTTCTTCCTGCTGGGCAAGAACCACGTCCTGAAGCACCCGGACACCGTGCGGCGGATCGAGGCCGAGGGGCACGAGGTCGCCAACCACACCTGGTCCCACGAGATCCTGACGGACAAGGAGCCCGCGGAGATACGGACCGAGCTGGAGAGGACGCAGCTCGCGATCGAGAAGATCACCGGGAAGAAGCCCCGGCTGATGCGGCCCCCGCAGGGCCGCACGGACGACACCGTCTCCAGCATCTCCAAGGAGCTCGGCCTCTCGCAGATCCTGTGGAGCGCGACCGCCAAGGACTACTCCACGAACGACTCCGCGCTGATCAGGAAGCGGATACTCGACCAGGCCGACAGGGACGGGATCATCCTGCTGCACGACATCTACAAGGGCACGGTCCCGGCCGTGCCGGGCATCATCGACACGCTGAAGGAGCGGGGCTTCACCTTCGTGACCGTCCCTCAGCTGATGGCCCCCGCCGAGCCCGAGCCCGGCACGGTCTACCGCCCCTGACCGGCCCGGCACGCGGAACGGCCCGCCCTCCGCGAGGAGGGCGGGCCGTCCGTACCGGCCGTCGGCGTGATGCCGCGTCCGTCACCACGTGACACCTACGCGGCGGCCGGGATCCTTTCCGGCTCCCTGGCCGAGGCGGGGGCCAGCGCGATCTCCAGCACCTGGCGGACATCGGTCACCGGGTGGACCTCCAGGGTCTCCAGGACCTCGGCCGGGACGTCGTCCAGGTCGGCCTCGTTGCGCTGGGGGATCACCACGGTGGTGACGCCCGCGCGGTGGGCGGCCAGCAGCTTCTGCTTCAGGCCGCCGATCGGCAGCACCCGCCCGGTCAGCGACACCTCGCCGGTCATCGCCACGTCCGTGCGGACCAGCCGTCCGGAGAGCAGCGAGGCCAGCGCGGTCGTCAGGGTGATACCGGCGCTCGGGCCGTCCTTCGGGACCGCGCCCGCCGGGAAGTGGATGTGCACGCCCCGGTCCTTGAGGTCCGCGACGGGGAGCTCCAGCTCGGCCCCGTGCGAGCGCAGGAAGCTCAGGGCGATCTGCGCGGACTCTTTCATCACGTCGCCGAGCTGACCGGTCAGCGTGAGCCCGGACGCCCCGGTCTCCGGATCGGCCAGCGACGCCTCGACGAACAGCACGTCGCCGCCCGCTCCGGTCACCGCGAGCCCGGTGGCCACACCCGGCACCGCGGTACGGCGCCCTGCGGGGTCCTGGGCGGACTCCGGCACGTGGTGGGGACGTCCGATCAGGCCCCGCAGGTCCTGCTCGGACACCGTGAACGGCAGCTCCCGCTCACCCAGTTCGTGCTGGGCCGCGACCTTGCGGAGCAGCCGTGCGACGGCCCGCTCCAGGTTCCGCACCCCGGCCTCCCGGGTGTACTCGCCCGCCAGCTTGCGCAGCGCGGACTCGTCCAGGCCGACCTCGTCCTTCTCCAGACCGGCCCGCTCCAGCTGGCGCGGGAGCAGGTGGTCGCGGGCGATGACGACCTTCTCGTCCTCGGTGTACCCGTCCAGCGTGACCAGCTCCATGCGGTCCAGCAGGGCCTCGGGGATGGAGTCGAGGACGTTCGCCGTGGCCAGGAACACGACGTCGCTGAGGTCGAGTTCGACCTCCAGGTAGTGGTCGCGGAAGGTGTGGTTCTGCGCCGGGTCGAGCACTTCGAGCAGGGCGGCGGCCGGGTCGCCCCGGAAGTCGGAGCCGACCTTGTCGATCTCGTCGAGCAGGATCACCGGGTTCATCGAACCGGCCTCCTTGACGGCCCGCACGATGCGTCCCGGGAGCGCGCCGACGTACGTACGCCGGTGGCCCCGGATCTCCGCCTCGTCCCGGACGCCGCCGAGGGCGACCCGGACGAACGTGCGGCCCATGGCGTGCGCCACGGACTCGCCGAGCGAGGTCTTGCCCACGCCGGGCGGACCGACCAGCGCCAGCACCGCGCCGCCGCGTCGGCCGCCGACCACCCCGAGCCCCCGGTCGGCACGGCGCTTGCGCACCGCGAGGTACTCGGTGATGCGCTCCTTCACGTCCTGGAGGCCCGCGTGTTCGGCGTCGAGGATCTCCCGCGCGGCGCGGATGTCGTACGCGTCCTCGGTCCGCTCGGTCCAGGGCAGCTCCAGGACCGTGTCCAGCCAGGTGCGGATCCAGGAGCCCTCGGGGCTCTGGTCGGAGGCGCGCTCCAGCTTCTCGACCTCCTTGAGAGCGGCCTCGCGGACGTTCCCGGGGAGGTCGGCGGCCTCGACGCGCGTGCGGTAGTCGTCGGACTCGTCCTCGGGGTCGCCGTTGAGCTCGGAGAGTTCCTTGCGCACGGCGTCGAGCTGGCGCCTCAGCAGGAATTCGCGCTGCTGCTTGTCGACGCCCTCCTGGACGTCCTTGGCGATGGACTCGGCGACGTCCTGCTCGGCGAGGTGTTCACCCAGCCACTGGATGGCCAGCTTCAGACGGGCGACCGCGTCGGCGGTCTCCAGCAGCTGGACCTTCTGGGCGGTGGTGAGGAAGGGCGAGTAACCGGAGTTGTCGGCGAGGGCCGAGATGTCCTCGATCTGCTGGACCCGGTCGACGACCTGCCAGGCCCCGCGCTTCTTCAGCCAGCTGGTCGCCAGGGCCTTGTACTCCTTGGCCAGTTCGGCGGCCGAGCCGGGCAGCGGGTCGGGCGGCGACACCTCGATCCGGGTGCCCTCCACCCACAGCGCGTTGCCGGGCCCGCTGGTCCCGGCGCCGATCCGCACCCGGTCACGGGCCCTGATGAGGGCGCCGGGGTCGCCGTCCGACAGCCGTCCGACCTGCTCGACGGTGCCCAGGACACCGGTCCCGGTGTAGTTGCCGTCGATGCGCGGCACGAGCAGCACCTCGGGCTTGCCGCCCCCGGGCCGCGCGACGGCCTGGGCGGCCTCCACGGCGGCGCGCACCTCGGCGTCGGACAGGTCGAGCGGCACCACCATGCCCGGCAGTACGACCTCGTCGTCGAGCGGCAGCACGGGCAGGTCGATCGGCGTGGACGCCTCGGACGTGTGGGATCCCGCAGTCATGATCTTCCCTTCGGCAGGCAAGTTGAGCTATGTGGGCTCAATGCTTGTGAGTCGATGAATGTTCCCCGGGGTCCGTTCGCTCTGAGCGATCAGCGGACCGGACCGGCTGCCACCTGCGAGGATCCGCCCATGGACGAAACGGCGGCCACCGAGGACAAGGGGCTCGCGGCGGACGGCACGATCCGCCGCGAAGGCTCCGTCGAGCGCGTCCGGACGGAGTTCGCCCCGGTGGTCGGGGCGGCCCGCGTGCGCGTCGCCGAGGCGTTCGGCCCCGCACGGCTGCACAGCGCCTACCTGTACGGCAGCGTCCCGAGGGGCACCGCCATTCCCGGGGTGTCCGACCTGGATCTGCTGGTGGCCCTGCGCGAGGGACCCACGGCGCGGGACCGGGCGGCTGCCGACGGAGCCGCCGCCGCCCTGGACTCCGCCTTCCCGGTGATCGACGGCGTCGGCGTACTCCTCTTCTCCGTGGAGACCCTGCTCGGCGAGGCGGACCGGCACGACGCGGGTTTCCTCCTCGCCTGCCTCTGCACCCCGCTGCTGGGCGAGGACCTGGCCGTCCGCCTGCCCCGCTACCGCCCCACGTCGCTGCTCGCCCGCGAGACGAACGGCGATCTGGCGCTCGCGCTCCCCCGCTGGCGCGACCGCGCCGCCGGAGCCACGTCCGGCGAGGCGCGCCTGCGGCTGAGCAGGGGCATCGCCCGCCACCTCGTGCGGACCGCGTTCACGCTGGTCATGCCGCACTGGGGCGGCTGGACGAGTGATCTGGGCCGGTCCGCCGAACTGTTCGCCCGCCACTACCCGCACCACCCGGAGCGCGCGGCGCAGGTCAGGGCCGCCGCCGCCGTCGCACGCACCCCGTCGCGGGAACCGGGCGTGCTGACGGCGCTGATCGATGACCTCGGCCCCTGGCTTGCCGCCGAATACACCGCCGCCCACGGGACGAAGGCACCGCGCCCCGGAGGGTGAGGCGGGGGAAAACAGCTGGCCGCCGCGGTCCGCGACGAGGAAGGATGCGCGCCGGGGACCAGAGCCAGAACCGCCCGACGGAGACCGGAGACCACACCCATGCCGCCCGCAGCAGACACCCACCGCCCCGTCGTCCTCGACCGGCGCGAGGGTCCGTTCGGTGAAGTCGTCCTGCGCGGGCGCGGCGACGACTTCGAGATCATCGCCAACGGATGCTTCCTGATGGACACCTCCGACGGCCGGTCCGAGCGCCTGCTGATCGACGCGGCGCTCGCCGCCCTGCCCTCCGGCAGGCCGGCCCCCTCGGTGCTGATCGGCGGCCTGGGCGTCGGGTTCTCGCTGGTACGGGCGGTCTCCCAGCCGCGCTGGGGCCGGATCACGGTCGTCGAGCGGGAACAGGCCATCGTGGACTGGCATCTGGACGGGCCCCTCGGCCGGATCTCCGGGGCCGCCCTCCGCGATCCGCGTACCGGCGTACTGCGTACGGATCTCGTCGCACACCTGCACACGACCACGGAGCGTTACGACGCACTGTGCCTGGACATCGACAACGGACCCGACTGGACCGTCACCCAGGACAACGAGAGCCTCTACTCGCCGGCCGGTCTCGCGGCCTGCCACGCCCGTCTGACGCCGGGCGGAGTGCTCGCCGTGTGGTCCGCGCAGCCGTCCCCCGGCTTCGGGTCAGCCTTGCGGAATGCCGGATTCCGCGCAGTAACGACCGAAGAAGTAGCCGTTGCCCGAGGTGTACCGGACGTGGTCCATCTCGCACTCGCGCGGGAGTGAATCCCCGGACCTCGCCCGGAGCCCGGTCCCGCCGGGGATCGGGCAGCAGGAGTCGGCCGGTCCACCCCCTTTCCGTGGGTAACACCTTCACGACGGACAACACCCTGCGTAGCCGGGAGGCGTCCTCAGCCTCTACGCTGCTGACCGTCACAAGGGATCACCGACGACATCCACAAGCGATAACCGTGCCTCCGGGGGAATGCCCTCCGCGAGAACGGGCAGGGGCGGGGCGATGGAACAGACACACACCACCCACAACGGCGTCGCGGCCACCCCCGGGGCTCAGCGCCGGGTGCTGGTGGTCGAGGACGACGCGACGATCGTCGACGCCATTTCCGCCCGGCTGCGGGCCGAGGGCTTCCTGGTGCAGACCGCACTGGACGGGCCGGCGGCCGTGGACGCGGCCGAGGCCTGGCAGCCCGACCTGATGGTGCTCGACATCATGCTCCCCGGCTTCGACGGCCTGGAGGTCTGCCGCCGCGTGCAGGCCCAGCGCCCCGTGCCGGTGCTGATGCTCACCGCACGCGACGACGAGACCGACATGCTGGTCGGGCTCGGCGTCGGCGCCGACGACTACATGACCAAGCCGTTCTCCATGCGGGAACTGGCGGCCAGGGTCCACGTCCTGCTGCGCCGGGTCGAGCGGGCCGCGCTGGCCGCGGTCACACCGCGCAGCGGGATCCTGCGCCTCGGCGAGCTGGAGATCGACCACGCGCAGCGCCGTGTCCGGGTGCGCGCCGAGGACGTCCACCTCACCCCGACCGAGTTCGACCTGCTGGTCTGCCTGGCCAACACACCGCGTGCGGTGCTGTCCAGGGAGCAGCTGCTGGCCGAGGTCTGGGACTGGGCCGACGCCTCCGGGACCCGGACGGTCGACAGCCACATCAAGGCCCTGCGCCGGAAGATCGGCGCCGAGCGGATCCGTACCGTGCACGGTGTCGGCTACGCCCTGGAGACTCCCGCGCCATGACCCGGCCCGGCTCCGGACTGCGGCCCTTCTCGATCAAGGCCAAGCTGGGCACGCTCGTGGTGGTCTCGGTGTTCATCACGACCGGACTGCTGATCGTCGCCCTTCGGACCAGGACCGAATTCCGGTTCATCACGGTCTTCTCGGTGATCGCCACCCTCCTGATCACCCAGTTCGTGGCCCACGGCCTGACGGCGCCGCTCGACGAGATGCGGGCCGTCGCACGGTCGATCTCGCACGGCGACTACACCGGACGGGTGAGCGGTGCCGGGCGGCGTGACGAGCTCGGCGACCTGGCGCAGACGATCAACCGCATGGCGGACGACCTGGAGGCGGAGGACCGGCACCGCAAGGAGCTGGTGGCCAACGTCTCCCATGAGCTGCGCACACCGATCGCGGCGCTCAGAGCCGTCCTGGAGAACGTGGTGGACGGGGTGTCCGCCGCCGATCCGGAGACGATGCGTACGGCGCTGAAACAGACCGAGCGGCTGGGCAGGCTGGTGGAGACCCTGCTGGACCTCTCCCGGCTGGACAACGGCGTGCTGGCGATCAAGGCGCGCCGCTTCGAGGTCTGGCCGTACCTGTCGGGCGTGCTGAAGGAGGCCAACCTCGCCGCGTCCCAGCGCCGGCTCTCCTCCGGTTCGGGCAACCACTCCCGTACCGACGTCCATCTGCACCTCGACGTGTCGCCGCCCGAGCTGACGGCGCACGCGGACGCGGAGCGCCTGCACCAGGTGGTCGCCAACCTGATCGACAACGCCGTGAAGCACAGCCCGCCGCACGGCCGCGTCACGGTGCTGGCACGGCGCGGGGAGTACCCCGAGTCGCTGGAGCTGGAGATCATCGACGAGGGGCCCGGCATCCCCGAGGCGGAGCGGCACCGGGTCTTCGAGCGCTTCAACCGCGGCCAGGCGCCGTCCCCGCACGGTCCCGGCAGTGACGGCGGTACGGGTCTCGGGCTCGCCATCGCGCGCTGGGCGGTGGATCTGCACGGCGGGCGCATCGGAGTGGCCGAATCCGCCCGCGGCTGCCGCATCCAGGTCACTCTTCCGGGGAACGCACCCATGCACGGCTGACGATGCGTTCGAAGCGGAGGGACCCGTTTCTCCTCCCGCACGGGAAAGAGATACGGTCCAGGGGGCCGTAGCACCGGCCTCGCGTACCGAAGGGCAGTGGAACCCTGCTTGTTTCCCGCCATTTCATGCGCCGAAACCCGTCTTCCGATGTGATGTGCACGACGAAGACCGGCCCGGCCTGCACGTTACGGCTCGGGGGGCGTAGCCTTGATTTCCGCTGTCCATCACCTTGTGAAGCGGAAGAGGGCGGTTGCCGCCGTGTCGTCTCAGTCCCCCAGTAACTCGAGCATCTCGACCGATCAGGAAGCGGGCTCCGGGTCCAACCCGGCCGCCGCGTTCGGCCCCAATGAGTGGCTCGTCGACGAGATCTACCAGCAGTACCTCCAGGACCCCAATTCGGTCGACCGTGCCTGGTGGGACTTCTTCGCCGACTACAAGCCGGGCACGTCCGGCACGGCGGACAAGCCCGTCCCCGCCTCCGCGGGAGCGGTGACCCCGGCCCCGGCCGCCACCGCTGCGAGCACCGTCAGCAGCACCGCTCCGGCACAGGCGGCGGCACCGGCTCCGGCCGCGCCCCCCGCCGCCCCGGCGAAGCCCGCGGCGGCCGCTCCGGCGGCTCCCGTGAAGGCTCCCGCCGCCCCCGCCAAGGCCGCACCGGCGAAGGCCGCGCCGGCGCCCGCGAAGGCGGACGCCCCGGCCGAGGCCCCCGCGGGCCCCGAGTACGTGACGCTGCGCGGCCCGTCGGCCGCCGTCGCGAAGAACATGAACGCCTCCCTGGAGCTGCCGACGGCCACGTCGGTCCGCGCCGTGCCGGTGAAGCTGCTCTTCGACAACCGCATCGTCATCAACAACCACCTGAAGCGCGCCCGTGGCGGGAAGATCTCCTTCACGCACCTCATCGGGTACGCGATGGTGCAGGCCCTCAAGGCCATGCCGTCGATGAATCACTCCTTCGCGGTGAAGGACGGCAAGCCGACCCTGGTCAAGCCCGAGCACGTCAACCTCGGCCTGGCCATCGACCTGGTCAAGCCGAACGGCGACCGCCAGCTCGTCGTCGCGGCCATCAAGAAGGCCGAGACGCTCAACTTCTTCGAGTTCTGGCAGGCCTACGAGGACATCGTCCGCCGGGCCCGCGTCGGCAAGCTCGGCATGGACGACTTCACCGGTGTGACGGCTTCGCTGACCAACCCCGGCGGCATCGGCACCGTCCACTCGGTGCCCCGCCTGATGCCCGGACAGGGCCTCATCATGGGCGTCGGCGCGATGGACTACCCGGCGGAGTTCCAGGGCACCTCGCAGGACACCCTGAACAAGCTGGGCATCTCGAAGGTCATGACCCTGACCTCGACGTACGACCACCGGGTCATCCAGGGCGCGGCGTCCGGCGAGTTCCTGCGGGTCCTGTCCCAGCTGCTGCTCGGCGAGAACGACTTCTACGACGAGATCTTCAAGGCGCTGCGCATCCCCTACGAGCCGGTCCGCTGGCTCAAGGACATCGACGCCTCGCACGACGACGACGTCACCAAGGCCGCGCGGGTCTTCGAGCTGATCCACTCCTACCGGGTCCGCGGTCACGTGATGGCCGACACCGACCCGCTGGAGTACCGCCAGCGCAAGCACCCCGACCTGGACATCACCGAGCACGGCCTCACCCTGTGGGACCTGGAGCGCGACTTCGCGGTCGGCGGGTTCGCCGGCAAGACGATGATGAAGCTCCGCGACATCCTCGGCGTCCTGCGTGAGTCGTACTGCCGCACCACCGGCATCGAGTTCATGCACATCCAGGAGCCGAAGGAGCGCAAGTGGCTCCAGGACCGGGTGGAGCGTCCGCGCCCGGCCCCGGAGCGCGAGGAGCAGCTGCGGATCCTGCGCCGCCTCAACGCCGCCGAGGCGTTCGAGACCTTCCTTCAGACCAAGTACGTCGGCCAGAAGCGCTTCTCGCTGGAGGGCGGCGAGTCCGTCATCCCGCTGCTCGACGCGGTCATCGACTCCGCCGCCGAGGCCCGCCTCGACGAGGTCGTCATCGGCATGGCCCACCGCGGCCGGCTGAACGTCCTGGCGAACATCGTGGGCAAGTCGTACGCCCAGATCTTCCGGGAGTTCGAGGGCAACCTCGACCCGCGGTCGATGCACGGCTCCGGCGACGTGAAGTACCACCTGGGCGCCGAGGGCACGTTCACCGGTCTGGACGGCGAGCAGATCAAGGTCTCGCTGGCCGCCAACCCCTCGCACCTGGAGGCCGTCGACCCGGTCCTCGAGGGCATCGCGCGCGCCAAGCAGGACATCATCAACAAGGGCGGCACGGACTTCACGGTCCTGCCCGTCGCGCTCCACGGCGACGCGGCCTTCGCGGGCCAGGGCGTCGTCGCCGAGACGCTCAACATGTCGCAGCTGCGCGGCTACCGCACCGGCGGCACCGTGCACGTGGTGATCAACAACCAGGTCGGTTTCACCGCCGCCCCGGAGTCCTCGCGCTCCTCGATGTACGCCACGGACGTGGCGCGCATGATCGAGGCGCCGATCATCCACGTCAACGGCGACGACCCGGAGGCCGTGGTCCGCGTCGCGCGGCTGGCCTTCGAGTACCGGCAGACGTTCAACAAGGACGTCGTGATCGACCTCATCTGCTACCGCCGCCGCGGTCACAACGAGGGCGACAACCCGGAGTTCACCAACCCGCAGATGTACACGCTGATCGACAAGAAGCGCTCGGTGCGCAAGCTCTACACCGAGTCCCTCATCGGTCGCGGGGACATCACGCTGGAAGAGGCCGAGCAGGCCCTCCAGGACTTCCAGGGCCAGCTGGAGAAGGTCTTCGCGGAGGTCCGCGAGGCCACCTCGGCGCCGGCCCAGCCGCATGTCCCGGACGTCCAGGCGGAGTTCCCGGTCTCGGTGGGCACCGCGATCTCCTCGGAGGTCGTGAAGCTGATCGCCGAGTCGCAGGTCAACATCCCCGACGACATCACCGTGCACCCGCGTCTGCTCCCGCAGATGCAGCGCCGCGCGGCCTCGGTGGAGAACGGCACGATCGACTGGGGCATGGGCGAGACCCTCGCCATCGGCTCCCTGCTGATGGAGGGCACCCCGGTCCGGCTCGCCGGCCAGGACACCCGCCGCGGCACGTTCGGCCAGCGCCACGCCGTGCTCGTCGACCAGAAGACCGGCGAGGACTACACCCCGCTGCTCTACCTCTCCGACGACCAGGCCCGTTACAACGTCTACGACTCGCTGCTCAGCGAGTACGCGGCGATGGGCTTCGAGTACGGCTACTCGCTGGCCCGCCCGGAGTCGCTGGTCATCTGGGAGGCGCAGTTCGGTGACTTCGTCAACGGCGCCCAGACCGTCGTCGACGAGTTCATCTCCTCCGCCGAGCAGAAGTGGGGCCAGACGTCCGGCGTCACCCTGCTGCTGCCGCACGGCTACGAGGGCCAGGGCCCGGACCACTCGTCCGCCCGCCCGGAGCGTTTCCTGCAGATGTGCGCGCAGGACAACATGACGGTCGCGATGCCCACCCTCCCGTCGAACTACTTCCACCTCCTGCGGTGGCAGGTGCACAACCCGCACCACAAGCCGCTGATCGTCTTCACCCCGAAGTCGATGCTGCGTCTCAAGGCGGCCGCGTCGAAGGCCGAGGAGTTCACCACCGGCGGCTTCCGTCCGGTGATCGGCGACGAGTCGGTCAAGGCCGAAGCGGTCCGCAAGGTCGTCTTCGTCTCGGGCAAGCTCTACTACGACCTGGACGCCGAGCGCGAGAAGCGCGGTGACACGGAGACCGCGATCATCCGCCTGGAGCGCCTGTACCCGCTGCCGGGTGCGGAGATCCAGGCCGAGATCGCCAAGTACCCGAACGCCGAGAAGTACCTCTGGGCGCAGGAGGAGCCGGCGAACCAGGGTGCGTGGCCGTTCATCGCGCTCAACCTGATCGACCACCTGGACCTGGCCGTCGGTGCCGATGTGCCGCACGGCGAGCGCCTGCGCCGCATCTCGCGTCCGCACGGCTCGTCCCCGGCGGTCGGCTCGGCCAAGCGCCACCAGGCCGAGCAGGCCCAGCTGGTCTCCGAGGTCTTCGAGGCCTGATCAGCCGCTGTGCACGCCCCTGGGGCCCGGTCCCGCGAGATCTTCGCGGGGCCGGGCCCTGCGGCTTTCCCGCCTCGTTATTCTGGTCGTATGTACTTCACGGACCGTGGCATCGAGGAACTGGAGAAGCGGCGCGGCGAGGAGGAGGTCACCTTCGAGTGGCTCGCCGAGCAGCTCCGTACGTTCGTCGACCTCAACCCCGACTTCGAGGTTCCCGTCGAGCGCCTCGCGACCTGGCTGGCGCGGCTGGACGACGAGGACGAGGACGCGTAGTCACCGTCCGGGGTCGCCCCCGCCCGCCCTCCTGAAGCGGTCGTAGGCGATCCCCAGCAGGCCCTGCGCGAACAGGACGAGGCCCGCGGCGATCCATCCGCCGCTGCGCCGCCGGGCGCCCCACAGGGCGAGCGGGACGCCCGCCGCGATCTGTGCCGTGGCGATCGCGCGGGCCTTCGGGCCGAGCATCCAGGGGCCGAGGGTTCCGCTCTCGACGGCGTCGAGTTCCACCCGCACGGCGTCGCGCCAGCCGGCCCATTCGATCTGTTCGGCCTCCGGGTGGATCCCGGCGACGGACCGGAGCCGGTCGGCGTGCTCGCCGGGCGTGAGCCCCGGCGGCATCTCCACCCCGGCCCGGGCCAGCACGGCGAGCAGGCCGCGCAGTCTGGCGTCCGCGTCCGAATCCGGGTCCGCACGGGTGAGGGCCTCCATCTCCTGGACGTCCAGGACGGGGTCGAGCCCCAGCCGGACGGCGGACGTCCGCATGGCCTCCTCCTCCGCGGCCGGGGTGCCGTCCGCGAGCCAGGTGTAGCCGACCGGGCGGCGGAATCCCGAGGCGAGGGTGTAGCCGGACCGGTCGCCGTCCCACCACAGGGCGAGCACCGGCCAGGTGGATCCCACCGCGAGGGCGGTCGCCCAGCCGCCGACGACCCGGTCGACGGGCTCCGTGCCCGCGTCGGCCGGTGCGGCTCCCGCCCGTCCGCCGGCCCGTCCCCCGTCGGGCGCGGCTCCGGCGCCTTCGTGGCCGTCCTTGCGCCAGGGCTTGCCCTCGGGCACGAGCACGCTCCAGCCGGCCCCGGCGGGCACGAGCAGCATGCGCTCCCGCAGGAGGTGCGCCACGGGCCGTACGGTCTCGGGGTCCGCCCGGCAGAGCAGCAGGGCGCCCACGGATGTCGCGGTCATGCTCCACACGCTAGGGCAAGGTGCGACCGGATGACCTGTTCACGGCATTCGTCCGCCTCCTCACGAGCACCCTTTCGATTCGCCCTTGACTTCTCGAACCCGCGATATATCGTGTTCCCAGAAGACGCGATATGTTGCGTCACGCCACCCCATGGAGGTCAGATCCATGCCCGAGTCGACGTGGACCGTCGCCACACCCCAGAAGCTCACGTTCGACGAACCCGTGACGGCGCTGAACGTGCGCATCGTGGACGGCATGATCAATGTCGTCGGAACCGACGAACCGGCCGCCCGGCTGGAGGTGTCCGCGATCGACGGACCGCCGCTGATCGTGACCCTGGAGGGCGGCACCCTCACCGTCGCCTACGAGGATCTGCCCTGGCAGGGCCTCCTCGGCTGGCTGGACCGCAGGAGTCCGCGCCGCAGTGCCGCGGTCTCGCTGGCCGTGCCGGCCGGTGCGGCGGTGGAGGTCGGCGCGATCGGCGCAGAGGCGGTGGTCTCGGGCATCCGGGGCCGCACCGAGCTGCGGGGCATCTCCGGCGACAGCACCCTGGTGGGGCTGTCCGGGGTCGTCCGGGCCGAGACCGTGTCCGGGAGCCTGGAGGCCCAGACCGTCACCGGTGATCTCCGCTTCCAGTCCGTGTCGGGCGACCTCACGGTCGTCGAGGGGGCGGGCACCTCGGTCCGGGCCGAGTCCGTCACCGGCCACATGGTGCTCGACCTGGACACCTCGCCGAAGCCGACGGACATCCGGCTGACCTCGGTCTCCGGCGAGATCGCGATCCGCCTCCCGCACCCCGCGGACGCGAAGGTCGAGGCGAACACCGCGAGCGGCACGGTCTCCAACGCCTTCGAGGACCTGCGCGTCGGAGGCCAGTGGGGCGCCAAGAAGATCACGGGCACGCTGGGCGCGGGCACCGGGAAGCTGAGGGCGACCACGGTCTCGGGGTCGATCGCCCTGTTGCGCCGGCCACCCGCCCAGGACCCCGCGCAGGATGCCGAGCCGACCGGAAAGGTGCTCTGACATGGCCCCCGTATTCGCCCATGGCCGCTTGCGCCTGTATCTCCTCAAGCTGCTGGAGGAGGCCCCCCGCCACGGCTACGAGGTGATCCGCCTCCTGGAGGAACGCTTCCAGGGGCTGTACGCCCCGTCGGCCGGCACCGTCTATCCGCGGCTGGCCAAGCTGGAGGCCGAGGGCCTGGTCACCCATGCCACCGAGGGCGGACGCAAGGTCTACTCCATCACCGACGCCGGGCGGGCCGAACTGGCGGGCCGCGGCGGGGAGCTGGCCGATCTGGAGCTGGAGATCCGTGAGTCGGTCTCCGAGCTGGCCGCCGAGATCCGCGACGACGTGCGGGGTGCGGCCGGCCAGCTCCGCAGCGAGATGCGTGCGGCGGCGTCCGAGTCCCGGCAGGCCTCCGGCGGCGCCCGGAGCGGCCGGGACGCCGGGCTCGGGGACAAGGAGGCGTGGCAGACGGCGAAGGAGGAGCTGCGCAAGGCGAAGCAGGAGTGGAAGGAGCAGGCCCGCAGGGCGAAGGACGAGTCGCGCCGGGCACGGGAGGACGCCGCGCGGGCCCGTCGGCAGGCACAGGAGGCGCACGAGCGGGCGCGGGAGCAGATGCAGACCGCCGCGCGTCAGGTCCAGGAGCACTTCGCGAAGGGCGACTGGCCCGCAGGGGTGCGGGACGGACTGGCCGAGATCACCGGCCAGCTCGGCGGCTTCGCCAGGACCGGCAGCTGGCCCTCGTACAGCCGTCCGGCCCCTGAGGAGCCCGACATCGAGTGGGCCGCGGACACCGCCGCCACGGGTGACCCGGCGCGCGATCTGGACCGCCTGCTGGACCGTTTCCGCGATGACGTCCGTGACGTGGCCCGGGACCACGGCGTCACCGAGACGCAGCTCGCACAGGCCCGCGGCCACCTGGCCACGGCTGCCGGCCACATCGACTCGCTGCTGCGGGGGACGGACGACGGGGCGACGGACACCTCCGCCGCGTCCTGAGCCCACCCGCGCGCGGCCGGCCTTTTCGGGACGACTTGAGGCCGGGCGGCGCGCGGCGCTCTCCCACCGGACGTCCGGTGGGCGCGCTCTTCCCCGGACGTCCGGTGGGAGGGATCCAGCCGGTGCCGTGGAGGTGGTTCACCGCCGTCGCGACCCCCGAGCCGAGCGCCTCGCCCTCACGGACGGCGGCCCGTGTGAATCCGTTGCCGGCCCCTCGCTCGCCCTTCCGGCCGGTGCTCCGTTTCCGGTGCCTCGGCGGTGGTGGCGACGGGCCGGCCGTTCAGCCGCGCGGTCCCGGCCGGTGCGAGGGCGCCGGAGCACGGCGGGTGCGTCCTCCGGCCGTCAGGGCTGCGGCAACGGCCCTGGCGGGGTGCGCGGTTCCGCCGGGGTCCTCACGACGTGGTGAGGACGATCTTCCCGAAGAGGTCACCGGAGGCGAGCCGCTCGAAGCCCTCACGGGCGCGGTCCAGCGGCAGTACCTCGTCGATGACGGGCCGTACCCCGGTGGCGGCGCAGAAGGACAGCAGGTCCTCCAGTTCGTCCCGGGAGCCCATGGTGGAGCCGACGACCTTGAGCTCCAGGAAGAAGATGCGCGTCAGCTCGGCGTGCGCGGGGCGTTCCCCGCTGGTGGCGCCGGAGATGACGAGGGTGCCCCCGGGCCGCAGCGACTTGACCGAGTGGGACCAGGTCGCCGCCCCGACGGTCTCGATGACCGCGTCGACACGCCGGGGCAGCCGGGCGCCGGGCTCGTACGCCTCGACCGCGCCGAGCTCGACGGCCCGCGCACGCTTGGCCGCGTCGCGGCTGGTGGCGAACATGCGGAGCCCGGCCGCCTTGCCGAGCACGATCGCGGCGGTGGCCACTCCGCCGCCCGCGCCCTGTACGAGGACGGAGTCGCCGGGCCGCACACCGGCGTTGGTGAACAGCATCCGGTAGGCCGTCAGCCAGGCGGTCGGCAGACAGGCGGCCTGCTCGAAGCTGAGTTCCTTCGGCTTGGGCAGGACGTTCCAGCTGGGGACGGTGACCTGCTCGGCGAAGGTGCCCTGGTAGCGCTCGGTGAGGATGGAGCGCGGCTCGTCCGGGCCCACGCCGTGCCCCGTCTGGCCGATGACGGAGTGCAGGACCACCTCGTTGCCGTCCTGGTCGATACCGGAGGCGTCGCAGCCGAGGATCATGGGGAGCTTGTCCTCGCCGAGGCCCACGCCCCGCAGGGACCAGAGGTCGTGGTGGTTGAGTGACGCGGCCCTGACCTGGACGGTGGTCCACCCGGGCCGGGCCTCAGGCGCCGGGCGTTCACCCAGTTCGAGTCCTTCGAGGGGCCGGTCACGGTCGATGCGGGCTGCGTAGGCGGCGAACATGGCCACGACCCTAGGCCGTGACGCGCCGTGACGTAACCGTTCGGAGGTGTGACACACACCCCAGCCCGCCGACGGGCCAATCGGCCCCGGAGGCGCGAACGGGCCCGCCGGTCCCCGGACCTGGTCCGGGGACGTTCGACGGGCCCGTGGTCAGGGGCGGGGCCCCGGTTCCGAAAGGGGCGGGCCGCCGGTCCCGGAGGAGACAGGCCGCCGGTCCCGGAAGGGGCAGACCGCCGGTTGCGGAGAGGCAGGGCCCCGATTCCGGAGGAGACAGGCCGCCGGTCCCGGAAGGGGCAGACCGCCGGTTGCGGAGAGGCAGGGCCCCGATTCCGGAGGAGACAGGCCGCCGGTTCCGAAGGAGGCAGACCGCCGGTTCCGGAAGGGGCAGGGCCCCGGTTCCGAAAGGGGCGGGCCGCCGGTCCCGGAAGAGGCAGGCCGCCGGTTCCGAAGGAGGCAGACCGCCAGTTCCGGAAGGGGCAGACCGCCAGTTCCGGAACGGGCGGGCCGCCGGTCCGCCGTCCCGCCCCCCTCCGGCGTCAGCGGCGTGCGACGCCCTCCGCGCGGGCGGCCGCGGCCACCGCCGCCGTGACGGCCGGAGCGACCCGCTCGTCGAACGGCGACGGGATCACGTACTCGGCGGCCAGTTCGTCGCCGACGACGTCCGCCAGCGCGTTCGCCGCCGCGATCTTCATGCCCTCGGTGATCCGGGAGGCGCGCACCTGGAGCGCACCGGCGAAGATGCCGGGGAACGCCAGCACGTTGTTGATCTGGTTGGGGTAGTCCGACCGCCCGGTTGCCACGACGGCCGCGTACTTGTGCGCGACGTCGGGGTGGACCTCGGGGTTCGGGTTGGCCATGGCGAACACGAACGCGCCGGGTGCCATCGAGGCCACGGCCGGCTCGGGGACCGTGCCGCCGGAGACCCCGATGAACACGTCGGCGCCGGCCAGGGCCGTCTCCAGGGAGCCGGTGACGCCCGCACGGTTGGTCAGCTCCGCCAGCTCGCGCTTGACGTCCGTGAGGTCGTCCCGGTCACGGCTGACGATGCCCCTGCGGTCGGCGACGGCGACGTCACCGATGCCCGCCTCCAGCAGGAACTTCGCGATGGCCACGCCCGCCGCCCCGGCGCCGGAGATGACGGCGCGCAGGTCACCGAGCGTCCGTCCGGACAGCTTCGCCGCGTTGCGCAGCGCGGCGAGGGTCACCACGGCCGTGCCGTGCTGGTCGTCGTGGAAGACCGGGATGTCCAGGCGCTCCTGGAGCTTGCGCTCGATCTCGAAGCAGCGGGGGGCCGAGATGTCCTCCAGGTTGACCCCGCCGAAGGACGGCGCGAGGCGCACCACGGTCTCGACGATCTCGTCCGCGTCGGTCGTGGCGAGCGCGATCGGCACGGCGTCGACCCCGCCGAACTGCTTGAAGAGGATCGCCTTGCCCTCCATCACGGGGAGGGAGGCCTCGGGACCGATGTCCCCCAGGCCGAGGACGGCGGTGCCGTCCGTCACGACGGCCACGACCTGCGACTTCCAGGTGTAGTCGTGGACGAGTTCGGGCTGTTCGGCGATGGCGCTGCACACCTTGGCGACGCCGGGCGTGTACGCGAGGGACAGGTCGTCCTTGTCGCGGATCGGGACGGTGGCCTGCACGGCCATCTTCCCGCCGCGGTGGAGCGCGAAAGCCGGATCGAAGGGCTCGTCCGCACCGAGTCCTGCCGCACCGGCCGTGCCGTGCGTCGTGCTGTCGCTGCGAGGATTGACGATCTCCGCTGCCATTGTGTTGACCCCTTAAGTCTTCATCATTTGAGGGTGGCCACTCCTGGTTGAGGAGGGGTGGGCGGGCACCGCGTACGTTCCCGGCGCTGAGCGGTTGGACCGCTCCGGCAGGGGATACACATACGCGCGGGCGCGCCGCACACGCGCCCTGAGCCCCGGATGAGGGGTGTAAAGGTCTTTCTTACCGGACGGACCTGGCCTCTTACGAGTCGGTATCGACTCGGTGACATGACTCATAGCTGAATATCTGGACAAGTCCACTAAGAGCTACGAAGGCCGTCCGTAGGACGAGACGCACCGGAGATTCTCCGGAACACCGCGCGCTTTCCAGCAGATGGTCCGGCCTTGCGGCACCGGCCGGTTGAGGTTCGGGGGTCGCCCGTTACCCGATTTTGACATGACCGGCCCCCTGATCGGGTGAGTCCGAATGGCAAGATGCCCTAATCACACGAGGTGGCGACACTCGAAGGTGCGTGCGTGCCCACCTGACCAGCATTCCCTCACCGCCGGAGGATCCGATCATGACCGCAAGCACCCTCTGTCGCACGACCGCGAAGTCCCGGACGGCCGCGGTCTGCGCGGTCGCGGTCGCCGGCGCCCTGCTGCTGACCGCCTGCGGCGACCAGACCGACAGCGGTTCCACGAAGGCCGGTGACGGCACGGGCGGGAACAGCGCCCCGCTGTTCGACAAGCTTCCGGAGAAGTACCAGAAGTCCGGCGTCATCAAGGTCGGCACGAACGCCGAGTACGCCCCGATGGAGTCCGTCGAGAACGGCGAGATCGTCGGTGTCGACCCCGACCTCGCGGCGGCCATCGGCAAGCAGCTGGGTGTGAGGTTCGAGTTCACCTCGGGCTCCTTCGACGGTCTGATCACCGCGCTCAACACCGGCCGCCACGACATAGCGATGTCGTCCATCACGGACAACAAGCAGCGCCAGGAGGGCCTGGACGACAGCGGCAAGAAGCTGGGCAAGGGCGTCGACTTCGTCGACTACTTCCTGGCCGGCACCGCCGTCTACACCAAGAAGGGCAACCCCGAGGGCATCAAGTCCATCGAGGACCTGTGCGGCAAGGGCGCGGCGGTCCAGCGCGGCACCACGTACGAGAAGGCCCTGCAGAAGCAGTCGAAGGCCTGCACGGACGGCGGCCGGAAGGCCGTCGACATCCAGTCCTTCGAGAACGACACCGAGGCCCAGACCCGCGTGAAGTCGGGCGGCGCCGTCGCCGGTGTCAACGACTACCCGGTCGCCCTCGACCTGGCCCGCAAGGCCAACGGCGGCAAGGACTTCGAGGTCGTCGGCGAGCAGGTCGACGCCGGCCCCTTCGGTATCGCCGTGAACAAGGACAACACCGAGCTGCGTGACGCCCTCAGGGAGGCCGTGGACGCGATCATCGCCGACGGTTCGTACCAGAAGGTCCTCGACAAGTGGGGTGCCGGAACCGGCGCGATCGACAAGGCCGCCGTCAACGGCGGCAAGTGACCGGCGCACCACCGAAGGGCGGTCACCGTGACTGACAAGTTCGACAAGGCGCCCGGCGGCCCGTCGGTCGTCGACGTACCCGTCCCCGAGGCCTCCTCCTTCGCGCCGGAGAGCATCAAGGCCATCCCCGTGCGGCACGTCGGCCGCTGGGTCAGCGGCGTGGTCGTGATCGCGCTCCTGGCGGCGCTGGTCTACGCCTTCTCCCAGGGCAACATCCAGTGGCAGGCCGTCCAGGACAAGCTGTTCGACGACACCGTCCTGGCGGGGGCGGGCCGCACGCTGATGATCAGTGTGCTGGCCATGGCCCTCGGCGTGGTCCTGGGTGTGGTGCTCGCCGTCATGCGGCTCTCCAGGAACCCGGTGACCAGCTGGGTCGCCTGGCTGTACATCTGGTTCTTCCGCGGCACCCCGGTCTACGTGCAGCTGCTGCTCTGGTTCAACCTGGCCCTGATCTTCCCGATCCTCAACATCCCGTTCATCTACAAGGACGAGATGACCGACGTGATGACGCCGTTCATGTGCGCCCTGCTGGGGCTCGCCCTCAACGAGGCGGCGTACATGGCGGAGATCGTCCGCGCGGGCATCCAGTCGGTGGACGAGGGCCAGACCGAGGCCTCGCACGCGCTCGGCATGACGCAGGCGAAGACGATGCGCCGGGTGGTGCTCCCCCAGGCGCTGCGCGTGATCATCCCGCCGACCGGCAACGAGTTCATCAACATGCTGAAGACCTCGTCGCTGGTCTACGCGGTCACGTACAACGAACTGCTGCGCTCCACGTCGCAGATCGGCTCGACCTCGTACGCGGTGATGGAGATGCTCTTCGTGGCCTCCATCTGGTACATCGTGATGACCAGTGTGTTCAGCGTGGGCCAGTACTACCTGGAGCGCCGCTACGCCCGGGGCACCCTGCGCAGCCTGCCGCTCACCCCGTGGCAGCGGGTCAGGGCCGGCCTCGCCTCCTTCAGCAACCGTCCCTCGGGGGGTGTCTCCGCATGACCGCCATGGTGAAGGCCGAGGGCGTCCACAAGTCCTTCGGCCCCGCGCACATCCTGAAGGGCATCGACCTGGAGGTCGCCCCGCGTGAGGTGTTCTGCCTGATCGGCCCGTCCGGTTCCGGCAAGTCGACGTTCCTGCGGTGCATCAACCATCTGGAGCAGATCAACGCCGGACGCCTGTACGTCGACGGCGACCTGGTCGGCTACCGGCAGAAGGGCGGCAAGCTCTACGAACTCAGGGACAGCGAGGTCGCCCTCCAGCGCCGGGGCATCGGCATGGTCTTCCAGCGCTTCAACCTGTTCCCGCACATGACGGCCCTGGAGAACGTCATGGAGGCCCCGATCCAGGTCAAGGGCGAGGCGAAGGCCGTCGCCCGGGCCCGCGCGGAACGGCTGCTGGACCGGGTGGGCCTGTCCGACAAGGCGAAGAACTACCCGTCGCAGCTCTCCGGCGGTCAGCAGCAGCGGGTGGCCATCGCCCGCGCCCTGGCCATGGAGCCGAAACTGATGCTCTTCGACGAGCCGACGTCGGCCCTCGACCCCGAGCTGGTCGGTGACGTCCTGGACGTCATGCGCGGCCTCGCGGAGGACGGCATGACCATGATCGTCGTCACCCACGAGATGGGCTTCGCCCGCGAGGTCGGGGACGCGCTGGTCTTCATGGACGACGGTGTCGTGGTCGAGTCCGGTCACCCGCGCGACGTCCTGACGAACCCGCAGCACGACCGGACGAAGTCCTTCCTCTCGAAGGTGCTGTAACACCGTCAGGGACGGCGGGGAGGGCGGTACGGAACTGATCCGTACCGCCCTCCCCGCCGTTCCGCGCCTCGGCCGCGGCCGCCCCGGGCCTCCGTGCCCCGCCCTACTTCACGGCGAGGACCATGCTGTCCGACGGCGAGGCCCAGACGGCGCGCGCCTCCGCGAAACCGGCCTCGCGCAGGGTGCGGGCGTGCCAGTGGACGGACGGCATGTCCCCGTCCGCGTGCTCGCCGTAGATGGCGAACCGCTCCGCCGTGGGCGCGGCGAGGACCGGGTTTTTCGCCGCGAGGTCCCACCACTGCGCCCAGTCCAGAGCCCCGGCGGCACGGGCCCGGTCCATGGCCGCGTGCCGCAGGGCGCGTTCGGCGGCGTTGATGCGGGGGGTGTCGGTGTCGATCATGTGGTCCGCGTTCATGAAGACCCCGCCGTCCCTCACGATCCCGCCGATCTGCCCGTACAGCGTGGTGAGCGGCTCGCTGTGCAGCCAGTGCAGGGCGGTCGCCGTGAGCACGGCGTCGTACGAGCGGTGCGGAAGCCGCCCGGTCCAGCCCGCGTCCTTCAGGTCGGCGGTCACGAAGGTGACCCGGTCGTCGCCCTCGAAGGTGCCGCGGGCGATGGCGAGCAGCGCGGGGTCGAGGTCCACGCCGGTACTGGTCGCGCGGGGGAACCGCCGGAGGAGGCGGTCCGTGATACTGCCCGTACCGCACGCCAGGTCCAGCACACTCGGTTCGGGCCCCACGACGGCCTCGACCATGTCCAGCATCACCCGGAACCGCTCCTCGCGGTCCGGCATGTACCACTCCTGCTGCCGGTCCCAGCTCTGCTGCCAGGACTGCCAGTCGGTGCCCGTCGCCGTCACTCGAACCTCCACCAGTACACGCATTCGTAAGACCCATTGAGCACGACCACCCATTACACTGGTCGGCACATCGACCATAGACCCACGCCGTAAGGACTACAAGTGGAATTGGCCTATTACTCGGATTACGCCGTGCGTCTGGTCAACACCGAGGAGCCGGCCCGCGGCAAGGACTCCCTCACCACGGTCGAGTCCGTCCGTGAGCTGTTCGGTGCCAACGCGCAGGCGGCCCGGCGTGCGGCCGACGCGGACGTGACGCGCTTCCGGTCGGTGCGGGCGCGGCTGCGCGCGGTCTTCGAGGCGGCCGACGACGGCGACGAGACCCTCGCGGTCGACCTGCTGAACTCGCTCCTGCTGGAGTTCCCCGTGAGCCCGCAGATCTCCGGCCACGACACCCGGGACGAGGACGGCAAGCCGGACTGGCACATGCACCTCGCGGACCACCCGTCCAACGCGACGGCGGGCTTCGCCGCGATCGCGGCGATGGGCCTCGCCTTCCACCTCACCTCGCACGGCGTGGACCGGCTCGGCCTGTGCGAGGCGGCGCCGTGCCGCAACGCCTACCTCGACACCTCGACCAACCGCTCACGGCGCTACTGCTCGGACCGCTGCGCGACCCGGGCCAACGTGGCGGCCTACCGGGCCCGCAAGCGCCTGGAGTCGGAACGCTCCGACGAGACGCGGCGCACCGCGGACACCGCCCAGCCCAGCAGCGCGAACACCGAGCGCTGATCCTTCTTCAGCGGCCGGTAGCGGGCCCGTACGCGGGCCAGCACGAGCTCTTCGGGCACCGTCCCGTAGTCCGTGCTGTCCCCGCCCGCGTAGCTGTTGTCGCCCAGCACCCACCATCCGCCGCCGCGACGTTCGGCGGCCCGCTTCACGACGAGCAGGTCCTGCTGCAGGGGATGACGCAGGATCACCACGTCCCCCGGGCGCACCGGCGCCCCGCGCTGCACGAGCAGCAGATCCCCGTGGTAGAGCGTGGGCACCATCGAAGGCCCCGTCACCTCCACCACCTGGAACGGCTTACGCGCCGCCCTCCCGCTCCACGGCTCCTGTGCCGGTTCCGGCATCTGTGGCACCTCCCGGTCCATCCTCCGGTACACGGCTGCGCGCACCACTCCGTATTTTCGGCCACCGGTCCGATCCTCACCCCGGACTTTTGGCCTAAGCCCCAGGGGGCAGCCGCAAAAAGGGGCCTCCCACGGAGTAATGTCCCACCTGAGAAGACGATCACGAGGAAGGACAGCTCCATGCTTTCCCGCCTGTTTGCCCCCAAGGTGAAGGTCAGCGCCCACTGCGACCTGCCCTGCGGCGTGTACGACCCGGCCCAGGCCCGCATCGAGGCGGAGTCCGTCAAGGCCGTCCAGGAGAAGTACCAGGCCAATGAGGACGCGGACTTCCGCACCCGCGCCGTTCTGATCAAGGAACAGCGTGCCGAGCTCGCGAAGCACCACGTCTCGGTGCTCTGGAGCGACTACTTCAAGCCCCCGCACTTCGAGAAGTACCCGGAGCTGCACCAGCTGGTCAACGACACCCTGAAGGCGCTCTCCGCGGCCAAGGGCTCGAACGACCCGGCCACGGGCCAGAAGGCTCTGGACCTGATCGCCCAGATCGACACGATCTTCTGGGAGACCAAGAAGGCCTGATCTATGGCTAGGCCGTCTGACCTGCGATTACGCGGGTCGCATCGCCTACCTGTCCGCACCCGGTCCGCAGGCCGCCGAGCATGGCGTCCGTGACGGCCCGGGTGCGGTCTTCTTCGCCCGGCCACAGGTGCGCGTAGATCCGCAGCGTGATGACGGCGGACGCGTGGCCGAGAACCAGCTGCACCTGCATCACGCTCGCACCGCCGGCGATGAGCGCGGACGCGTAGAAGTGCCGCAGGTCGTGCGTGACCAGGTGCGGGCAGCTCGACGGGCTTGCGGCCCTCATGCTCGGCCGCCTCGTTCTCCGCCGCCTGGAGCACCTTGCGAGCCCCGTTCCACTCGGTCTTCCATCGCCGATAGTTGAGCGGCTCCCCCCTCCTCCGTGGCGAACAGCCCCACTCCCTGGACGGACGAGCGGCAAGATGCGCGAGGAGCGCGTCGGTGACGATCTCCCCGACCGGAACCGTGCGCCGGGACTTGACGGTCTTCGGCGGGCCGACCTTCCCCGACTGGGGCCGCTGCCGCTCCACGCGAATGCTGCCAGCCTTGAAGTCGATGTCCGACACCCTCAGGCCCAGAAACTCACCTATGCGCAAGCCTGACCCGGCGAGCACAACGACGGCCGCGCGGATGTAGGGCGGCATCACGCGCGCCATCGCCTCGGCCTGGGCGACGGTGGGCGGAGTGGCCTCCTCGTCCGGCATGACCGGAAAGGTGATCCGGCGGCACGGGCTGGAGGCGATGACCTTGTCGTCCACGGCCGCCGTCATGACGCGCACGAGGACGTCGTGGACGTTCCGGACACTGCCCGGACCGAGCTGGAAGGGACCTTCTGAGGCGAAGGCGTGGTCCAGGGCATCGAGAGCCGTCATGAGCTGCCCATGACAAGACATGAAGACCTGCCGGGGGACTCCGTCCGGGCGACCGGCGAAGATCGCGGGCTATCAGGCCATCCCTCACCTCTCACGGGCAACTCGGTAGGGTCGGGCCATGATGGAGAGTCCCGTGGTCGAGCTGCTTGAGACCGAGTACCGGCGCGTTTGGGACCGCTTCTACGACGAGTTCACGTTCCGGCCGAGTACGAGTTCTCTCAAGTGGCCAGCCATCAAGGAGCCCGTCGCATCGGTTACCTGGAGCCTTGCCGCGCTTGACGACGACCCTGAATACGAGCGGTTGGACCGCTTGGTCGAGGTGGTCGAGCAGGGGCTGAAGTCCTGCATGGGCCCGAGCGGAACACTGCTCGCGCTCGACTGGCAGCACACGTCGTATCGCTTCGCACCGCTGGGCGTCGGCGGCCCGAGGCAGCCGGCCTGGCCATTGAGCCCGTACCCCGATGGGGATTACTACATCTACCTTTCGGAAGACTTCCGGACGGGCAGTTTTGGGCACCCCTGGGAACAGTCACTCTGTCTGTTCGGTCAGGAATTCCTCGACGCCGCATCCGCGGAGGTGGAGAAGCTTCTCGGACAGCCGATCCGTAGGTCAGGCAGGGCAGTCGGCACCGCCTGAGTCGGGTCCCGACTTCCCAGGCACCCAGAGAGTCAGACCTCACAGCGCATCCTGATGCCCTCGCTACTCGTGGCGGCGAGGGCATCAGTCGTCACACGACGTGAGCCGCGGGTAACTGCGAGACCCAGTTCGTCACCTCGGTCAGATGCTCGGGTTGCAGACCGAGATGTGGGTCGGGCTGAACGAGGAGGGCTCGTCGCGCCCGCCCGGCGCCTCCCCCGCCGCCCGGACATCTGCGTCTCCACAAGCTGTCGGTGCCCTCGCCGACGTCAGCCTCCCGGGCCCGGATCGCAGGGGCCACCCCGAACGAACGCGGACCTCGCCGGTCGGGTCGCCCCCGTCCGCACCCGGTCCGCCGACGTCCGGGCGCGGTGTCAGCCGAGCAGGACGCATACCGGCCGCTCCGGCTCGGAGAACAGGGGCCGGTGGCCGGTGTCCAGCTCGGCGTACCGCCGGCTCTCGGCGGTCAGCAGTGCCGCGACCTCCTCGGACGGTTCCGGGCCGTCCAGCAGGCACGTGACGTAGGTCGCGGGAAGTCCGGCCACCGGGCGGGCCAGGAGCGCCGGTTCCGTGAGGGAGGCCACCGGGCGCGGTGTCGAACCGGCGACGATCCATGCGCTCCGTGCGGTCCGGTCGTCGGTCGGTCCGTGGCCCGCGTGGTCCCCCGCGGTCAGGGGGTGCCCGGAAGCCGCCGTTCTCCCCGAGCGCCGACGCGAACGCCTCGCGCCCCCTGCAACCGGCCGTCCACGGGGACGTCGGAGTCGGCGAGGACCACACGGGTCGGCCGGTCGCCGATCCGCTCGGCCGCCTGTCCCACGGGGATGCCCGAGTAGCCGTGCCCGACGAGGACGACATCGCGCGGGTCCAGGCGCGTCACCTCGTCGACGACGTCCTGGGCGTGGGTCCGCTGCCCCGCCACGAAGGCCGTTCTTCTCGCCGAGGCCGGAGAGGGTGAGGGGGTGAGGGGGTGGGCGCTTGACCGGCCGCACGGAGGTGGGGGACGACGTCGTCCCCCACCCACGCCCCGAGCCACTCGCCCGCCACCAGTACGTAGTTCGTCGTACCGCCGACGTGGCCCGGGGTGTGGCAACCCCCCTCCCGCCCGGCCGCCGTGACCGGAGGTCAGGAGCCGGGCAGCAGGTGGCGGTAGCTCTCCGGGTTCTCCTGGAGGTAGACGGCCAGGCTCCGGGCGGGCCGGCCCGTGAGCCGGGGTACGGCGTCCGAGACCGTCTCCAGCTCGCCGGCCGCGATGGCCTGGTACGACGTCACCCAGCCGGCCACCTCCCAGTCCTCGGCGCCGTACGAGGCACGGGAGGCGTACGCCTCCTCCTCGGTCTCCGGGACGTACCGGACCCGGCGTCCCGTGCACCGGCTCAGCTCGTCCGCCGCCTCCGCCAGGGTGAACGCCTCGGGGCCCGTGAGGTCGTACGTCGCACCGTCGTGGCCGGTCCCCTCGTCCAGCAGGACGGCCGACGCCGAGTCCGCGATGTCCTCGTGCGAGACGGCCGAAACCCGCCCCTCCCCGCCGGGGCCCCGCAGGACTCCGTCGGGTGCCGTCATCGCGGGGATCCCCGCGAGGTACCAGCTGTCCCGCAGGAAGGTGTGGCGCACGCCCGTCATCCGCAGGTGCGCCTCGGTGTGCCAGTGGTCGCGGGCGAACGTGAACGTCGCGTCCGGGGCCGCGCCGAGGAACGACACGTACACGATGCGCTCGACGCCCGCGGCGAGGGCCGCGTCCACCGCCGTGGTGTGCTCCAGCACCCGGCCGGAGCTCTCGTGCGCCGAGACGAGGAACAGGGTGTGCGCGCCGTCGAGTGCGCGGCGCATGGCCTCGCCGTCACCGTAGGCGGCCGGGGGCGCGGCGGCGGTGCCGGGCAGCCGGGGCAGCCGTGAGGGGTCCCGGCCGAGGAGCCGGACGGGGACGCCGGTCCGGGCCAGCCGCGCGGCCACCCGTCCGCCGACCGCGCCGCTCGCACCGGTCACCGCGATGAGGGGGCTGATCACCGGGCCTCGCCCTCCTCCGGTGCGGCGGTCCGCGCGGCACGGGCCGCCGGCCCGGTGTACGCGGCCAAGGGGCGCACCTCCACGACCGCGTCCACCGGCAGCGGTCCGTAGATGTGCGGGAACTCCTCGCCGCCGGGCTTCATCGCCTCGTGACGGACGGGCACGGTGAGACGGCCGGTGTCGATCACCAGGACCACCAGGTCCGCGTCGTCGGACCCGTACAACGCCTGTGCCACGGCGGGAAGCTGATGGGGCAGCGAGCAGTGGATGAACCCCTCCTCCCGCAGGGTGCGGCCACGGGTGGACATCTCGTACGTCCCCGCGGCGCGGGCGGCCTCCCACAGGGGCTCTTCGGCAAGGTGCAGCAGCTGTTCGGTCATCGGGCCACGCTAAGGGCTGCCGGGGGCGCGGAGGAGCTTCGCCCCGGTCCGCGCGTCGGGGCCGATGACCGGACGCCGTGAGGCCGTCCTCGCCCGTCGCCCGGTCACCGGTGGGTGTCCGTAGGGTGGTGGCCGTGGTGGAAGGCCGTGACCGCCCAACCCCGTTCCGGCGCCGCACCGGTGACCGCGCGTCCGGCGGATTCCGTGCCGCCCGCTGCCCGGGCGCCTCACGCGGTGACCGTGCCCGCGGGCGCGGTGGCGGGCAGGAGGACCTCGCCCCCGGCGGGACGGGGAACTCCGCGGCTCAGCACGTCTGCGCGAGGGGGCTGCGGTGGCGCAGCAGCCACCGGTGGTACTCCTCGGCCCGCCGTGCCGCGTCGCGGTAGGCCGCCTCCAGTTCGCCGTACACGGCGTCCATGTCCGCGCCCGGCCGTGAGACCAGCAGCAGCCGTACGGCCAGGGGGTCGCCGCGCAGGGGCCGGATCGCCATGTCGTCGCGGGGGCCCGAGGTGGGCTGGCAGGGGGCGACCGCCTCGCCGAGCACGACGAGGGAGGCCGCCGTGAGGTAGTCGCCGTGCAGGACGGGCGGATCGAGCCCCGCTGCGCCGAGGACGCGGCGCACCCCGTCCCATTCGCCGTCCACCGAGGGGTCGACCATCCACCGGTCACCCGCCAGGTCGTCCAGGTCCACCTCCGGCAGACCCGCCGCCGGATGGTCCCGCGCCAGGGAGATGAACTGCGGTTCACGGTCCAGGAGTACGCGCTGGACCAGGCCGTCCGGAACGGTGAGGGGGCAGCCCTCCACCTCGTGCACGAAGGCGACGTCGAGGCGTCCGGCCGCGACGGCCTCCAGCAGCGCCCGCGCCGAGACGTCCACCCGGAGCGAGATGTCGGTGCCGGGCAGCCTCCCCCGCAGTCCGCGCAGCCAGCCGCCGATGACCCGGCTCGCGGTGGACCCGATCCGCAGGCCCGGGCTGCCGGCCCGGGCGGCCTCGGCCTCCGCCATCGCGGCGCCGACCAGGGCCGACATCCCGTCCACGAGGGGGCGGGCGCGGCTGAGCACGGCGCGTCCCAGGAGCGTCGGGCGGCAGCCCGTCCTCCCGCGGCGGAACAGCTCCGCGCCCAGGCTCCTCTCGATCCGCTGGAGCTGGGTGGTCAGGGAGGGCTGGCTGACGCCCAGCCGCCGTGCGGCCTGGTGCAGGCTGCCCGTGTCGGCGATGGCGCAGAGCGCCCTGAGGTGTCTCACCTCGAGCTCCATGACGGCGAGGGTATGGGTGTTCGCATGTCGAGCACCAGATGCCCCAACCCCCACCAACCGGCCGATTCAGGGGTGTCGGGGCGACCGGACGTGCTGATTCCGTGCACGGGGGCCGGGGATAGGGCGGCGCTATCGCCGGTTGACATCATCCGCCGCGGGCCCGGCTGCCCCGACACTCTCTCCGTACCCCCACCCGTTCCCCGTCCGGCCTCCGGACGGGGTTCATCCGGACAGGTAGGAGACACCCCCCATGAGACACCCCAGGACAGCTGTCATGTCGGCCGTGGCCGGTCTCGGGCTCGGCCTCGCCGCCGTGCTCGGCACCGCCCCCGTGGTCGCGGCCGCCCCGGCGCCCGCCTCGACGGCCCCCGCGAGCACGGCGCAGGCCGGCTACGCCGCGTACGAGGGTTCGAGCGAGAACGCCGCCGCGAACAAGGCTTTCTTCGAGGCCGTCATGAAGTCGGTCGCCGAGAAGCGGGCCGCGAACCCGGGCGCGGCCGCGGTGACCGTGGTCTACAGCACCACCAACGCCCCGAGCTTCCGCAGCCAGATAGCGAGCAGCACCAGCATCTGGAACAGCTCGGTCAGCAACGTCAAGCTCCAGGAGGGGTCGAACGCCGACTTCGCCTACTACGAGGGCAACGACTCCCGGGGCTCGTACGCCAGCACCAACGGGCACGGCAGCGGCTACATCTTCCTCGACTACGCGCAGAACCGGCAGTACAACTCGACCCGGGTCACCGCCCACGAGACCGGGCACGTGCTGGGGCTCCCCGACCACTACACCGGGCCGTGCACCGAGCTGATGTCGGGCGGCGGTCCCGGCACCTCCTGCACGAACGCCTACCCCAACGCGACCGAGCGCTCGCGGGTGAACACCCTCTGGCAGAACGGGTTCGCGGCCGCCCTGGCCCGCGCCGCCTCCTGACGCCACCGCAGCACCGACACGGGGGCCGTTCCGCCGGTGCGGAGCGGCCCCTCGCGACGTGCGGGGCGGGGCCGGGCGGCGGCTCAGGCCAGTTCGAGCGGGAAGGCGCCCCGGTGGCCCGTGCCGGCGCCGTAGGCCGGGCGCGGTTCGAACTCCCGGCAGCTCCATATCTCCTGGACGAATCCGGTGCGCCGGTCCCAGAGGCCCGCGACACCGTCCCCGCCCGCCACGTCGCGGTAGGCGTCCTTCGCGCCGCGGAAGCAGGCGAGGCCGCCGGACAGACCGCGGACGGGGGCCGGGAAGTAGTCCGAGAAGGCGCAGGCGATGCACGTCTGCAGGCGGATGTCCGGTGGCAGGATGCGCTGGACCGTGGCCAGCGCGGCGGCGAAGTCGCCCTCGGCGCGGTTCGACTCGTACACCGCTCCGTCCAGGTGGAGGGCGAGGAACAGGTCGGGGTCGGCCCTGCGCAGGGACAGCAGGCAGCTGAGGGTGGCCTGGCGGACCGTGCCCGACGCCAGCACCGGGAGCGGGAGGTCCCACTCCAGGACGCAGTCGTCGAGCACGCCGTCCACCAGGTCGAACAGCCCGTCCGGGGCGGGTCCGTCGGCCGCGGGTCCCAGGCCGTCGAAGCTTCCGCCCTCGAAGTCCGTGCCCCGGACGCGGATACGGAGCTGCTGTCCGTCCGTGGTGAGAATGACGGCCTCGGAACCACGGCGGTCCCGGTACCAGCCTGCCCACGACTCATCTGTCATGAGCAGGGACTGTAGTCCGTGCCCCGGGCCCGCCCCGTGGCCCCCTCCCCTTCCGTGCCCGCGGGGGCGGTTTCCGCTCATCCGCCCCGGGGTTCACGCCACATGGGCCACATCGAGGGGCCCTCGGGAAGCTCGACCGTCCGTCCCGTGAAGGTGAACCCGAGCCGCTCGTAGAGTCCGCGGCTGCGTGCGCTGCTCGCCTCCAGGTAGGCGGGGGTCCCCTCCCGGTCGCACCGCTCCAGAACCCCCCTCATCAGCTCCTCGCCCAGCCCCTCCCCCTGGCGCTCCGGCGAGACGCCGATCATCAGCAGGTATTCGTGCGCCCGGTCGTGGGGGTGGACCGCGCCGGTCAGCCTCCCCACGAGTTCGGCCCGTTCGTTGCCGGGATCCGCGGTCTCCCTCATGAGCGCGGGGGTGTCGTCGGCCCCCTCCGGGACCCCTGCCGGCACGGACAGCCAGAGCGCCGTCGCCGTGCCGTCCTCCAGCAGGTCGATCCGGCCTCCCCGCAGGGTGATGTCGGCGAAGACGCCGAGGAACTTCCCGTGCACCGCACGCCGGTGCTCCTCGTCCGGGAAGACCCAGCTGCTCACGGGGTCGTGGTGGAACGCCTCCTCCAGGATCCGTACGACCTGATCCCTGTCCCGCTGGTCCGCCTGCCGTACGCGTACGCCCATGACCGGCCCCGCCCCTTCGTCCCGTGGTGATCCCGACCGAACGACGGAATCCTAGGGTCGGCGCGCGGAGCGGGCCACGGACGGGACGGTTCAGTGGGTTCTGCGGGTCACGAATTCGGCCAGGGCCAGCAGGTCCCCGGCGTCGCCCGGTTCGGGCACGGCACGGGACAGCTGGTGGACGGCCCGGGCCATCCGGTCCGCTGCCGCGGTCTGGGCCCAGTCGCGTCCGCCGGCCCGGTCGACCGCGTCCGCGGCCTTCCTCACCTCCACCCGGGTGTTCATGGAACCGTTGTAGAGCGCGGCGAGTTCGGCGGCGGCCGGGGTGCCCGAGGTGAGGGCCGCGACCACCGGCAGCGACTTCTTGTGGGCCGCCAGGTCCGCCCCGACCGGTTTGCCCGTACGGTCCGTGTCCCCCCAGATGCCGATCATGTCGTCGATGAGCTGGAAGGCGAGACCCGCTTCCCTCCCGAAGCCGTCCATGGCCCGGACGGAGCTCTCGTCGGCTCCCGCGTAGAGGGCGCCCATGGCGCAGGCACAGCCCAGCAGGGCGCCCGTCTTCGCCATCGCCATGGCGAGGCACTCGTCCAGGGTGACGTCCTCGGGGCCGCGGCCCTCCAGGGCGCAGTCGGCCTGCTGTCCGGCGCACAGCTCGACGACGCAGGTGGAGAGCCGCACCGCCGCGTGGGCGGACGCCGGGTGCGGGTCGTCCGACAGGAGGCGCAGGGCGAGGGAGAGCAGGGCGTCGCCGGTGATGACGGCGTCCGGCACACCGAACACCGCCCAGGCCGTGGGCCGGTGGCGCCGGGTGGTGTCCTCGTCGATGACGTCGTCGTGGAGCAGGCTGAAGTTGTGCGCGAGTTCCACGGCGACGGCCGCCCGCATCGCCGCGCCGGGGTCCCCTCCCAGCGCCTGGGCGGCGGCCAGGACGAGCGCCGGTCTGATGGCCTTGCCCGCCTGTCCGGAGGCGGGGGTGCCGTCGGCGTTCTGCCAGCCGAAGTGGTACATGGCGACCCTGCGGATCGCTCCGGGCAGCGTCCCCACGGCTGCCCGCAGATGCGGATCGACCGCGTCACGGGTGTGCTCCAGGAGCGCGGCGGCCTTGTGCCCCTCCGTCGCGGCATCCGTACTGGTCATGGTCACGGTCACTCCTTCCGGGTGCCACGGGGCACCTTGGTCGCGGCCTTGGCCTGCCGGGGCCCGGCCGCGTCGGCGGCCGGGCCCCGGGGGAGCGTCACCGCCAGCGGCTGACCTCGACGTTCTCCAGGACGCCGAGGGCGTCGGGCACGAGGACGGCGGCGGAGTAGTACGCCGTGACGAGGTAGGAGATGATCGCCTGCTCGTCGATGCCCATGAAGCGGACCGAGAGGCTCGGCTCGATCTCGTCCGGGATGCCGCTCTGCTGGAGCCCGATGACGCCCTGGTCCGCCTCACCGGTCCTCATGCAGATGATCGACGTGGTGCGGGCGTCCGTGACCGGGATCTTGTTGCACGGGAAGATCGGGACCCCGCGCCACGCGGGCACGTGCTGTCCGCCGACCTCGACGCTCTCCGGCACCAGGCCGCGCTTGTTGCACTCGCGGCCGAACGCGGCGATGGCCCGCGGATGCGCGAGGAAGAGCTTCGATCCGCGCCGTCGTGAGAGGAGTTCGTCCATGTCGTCGGGGCTGGGCGCCCCGTCGTGGGGCTGGAGCCGCTGCCCGTAGTCGCAGTTGTGGAGGAGTCCGAACTCCCGGTTGTTGACGAGCTCGTGCTCCTGGCGCTCACGCAGCGCCTCGACCGTGAGCCGCAACTGCTGCTCGGTCTGGTTCATCGGCTGGTTGTAGAGGTCGGCCACCCTGCTGTGGACCTTCAGCACGGTCTGGGCGACGCTCAGTTCGTACTCGCGGGGCGCCGACTCGTAGTCCACGAAGGTGTGTGGGACGACGGCCTCGCCCACATGCCCCGCCGAGAGGTCGATCGCCGCCTCGCCGTAGGGGTTGGTGCGCTGCTGCGGGATGGCGAGGAGCCCGGCGAGGTGGTCGCGGAGCGAGTCGGCGCGGGCGGCGAGGTTCAGCACGTCCGACCGGCTCAGGGTGAGCAGGGTGCAGGCGGTCACCGCGCGGGCCGTGTACTCCCAGGTCGCGTCGCCGTCGACCAGCACGCTGTCCCCGAAGTAGGAGCCGTCGGCGAGGACGCCCAGCACCGTCTCGTCGCCGTACGGCCCGGTCCCGATCTTCTCGATCTTGCCGTGTGCCAGCAGGTGGACGCGGTCCGCGGCCTCCCCCGACGCGACGAGCACCTCACCGGCCGCGACCTCGCGCTGCTCGCACCGGCGCGCCAGCTCGGCCAGGACCTCCTCGTCACCGAAGTCGCGCAGGGCGGGAAGCTCGCCCAGCTCGGCGGGGATGACCGATACCCGGTCACCGGTCTGGACGAAGGTCACCCTGCCGTCCCCGACCGAGTAGCTCAGCCGGCGGTTCACCCGGTACGTGCCGCCCTGCACCTGTACCCACGGCAGCATGCGCAGCAGCCACCGGGAGGTGATCTCCTGCATTTGCGGGGCGGACTTGGTCGTCGTCGCGAGGTTCCGCGCAGCCGCTGTGCCGAGACTCTGCTGCTGCGGCGGCTGCGTGTCGCGAACCTCTTCACCAACGGACATCCGACATCCTCTCGATCATGTGCTGGCCTGCGAGGAGCAGACTTGCAGCCGGAGGACACGGCACGCTATTACACAAAAGAGTGTGACTATTCGAGCTTGGGACGGGAACGTTGCCCGCACCAGGGCGTCCGCACACCGGGTGGACCGGTCGGAGTCGGAACACCGCGCGGGCCGGTCGGACCCAGGCACCGAGGGCGCAGGGCGACCGGGACCCCGGTCCTAGGACTTCGGCCCGCTCCACGCACGGGACTCCCGCCCGTTACGGCGCCGGGCACCGGCCCCTAGCGTTCTCGCCATGGATACGACAGGCAACCTGGACGAGGCGCTCCAGCGGCTGCACATCTCCGGCCCGGAGCGGCTCGGCAGGCTCACCAACCACGCGCCGATGGCCGTCGAGGCCCTCGCCGCCAACGGCCAGGCGGCGGCCGTGCACCGCTGGCTCGACCTGTACGCCGCCAAGCTGGAGGAGTTCCCGGCCGGCGTCGAGCCGGTCACGGAAGCCGACTGGCGCTCCGCACTGGGCGATCCGCGCCGCGCCGCCGACTGGATCGGCTACTTCGGCCGGGAGCTCGCGGAGCATCCGTGGCGCGAGGTGCTCACCCTGTGGTGGCCCCGTCTCCTGCCCGGCATGTACGGCGGATCGACCCACCCGGTCATCCGCGTGGGCCACGCCGTACGCACACTGCTGGCGGGCGAGGAGACCGGGCCTCGGCTGACCGAACTCGCCCACGGCCTCGGGTACTGGGCGGCCCGCCACCACCCGATGACGGAGCTGGTGCCCGTGCCCGGTGCCGACAGCGCCGCCGCAGCCCTCGACGCGGTGGCGCCCGTCGACGAACGGGAGGGCGGCTTCCCCGCCAGGCTCGGCCGGGTCAGGAGTCTGCCGGTGTGGGCCGCCGCGGTCACCGACCCGGCCGAGGCGCGGCGCCGGCTCACCGAGCTGGTCAGGGCGGCCACCCACCGGTACGCGACCCACGGCCATGGCGAGGAGACGATGCTGGTCCACGCGGCCACCGCCCCCAACGCCGTCCTGCGGGCCCTCCCCGCGCTCCCGGCGGCCCTCTGGGTGCCGAGCCTCCACGCCGCCTGGACGGCCTCGGCCGCGGTGACCGCCATGTACGCGCCGGACGCCCCGGTGGCCTACGTACCGCCGGGCCGGATCACGCCCGAGGAGGTCGTGGAGCGGGCCCTGGCGCACGGCGACGAGCACGTCATCAAGCTGGCCGACACGGCCGTGGACTTCGGCGACGAACGGGCCCTCGCAGCGGCCCTGCGGGCCATCGAGCTCAGCGAACCGCTGCGGTAGGGCCCGCCGGCGCAGCTCAGTGCGCCAGCGGTGCCCCCGACGTGACGACCTTGCCCGGGTTGAGGATGCCGTGCGGGTCCAGGGCCGCCTTGACCGCGCGCTGCATGGCGAGGTTGACGGGACCCACCTCGCGGTCCATGCCGCCCATCTTCAGCAGGCCCACGCCGTGTTCACCGGTGACCGTGCCCCCGAAGGAGATCGCCGCGTCGAGGATGTCCTCGAAGGCGAGCTGGGCACGGTCCCTGGCCGCGTCGTCGCCGGGTTCGGTGATGATCAGGGGGTGGAGGTTGCCGTCGCCCGCGTGGGCGATGTTGGCGATGAGGACGTCGTGTTCACCGGCGATCTCCTCGATCCGCGCCAGCATCTGCGGCACCCGGGACCGCGGCACGACCACGTCCTCGGTGAGGACCGGGCCCAGCCGTTCGAGGGCGGGGTAGGCGAGCCGCCGCGCCTGGAACAGCGCGTCCGCCTCCGCCTGGTCGGTGGAGACCTCGGCCCAGGCGGCGCCGGCGGCGGCGAAGCAGGCCCGTACGGTCTCCGCCTCGGCGTCGCCCGCGGCTCCCGGGGTGTCCACACGGCCGAGCAGGATCGCGTCCGCGTCCGACGACAGGCCCATGTTCTTCCACTCGTCGACGGCCTTCAGGCAGTGCCGGTCGAGGAGTTCCAGCGCCGAGGGCACGACGCCCGCGGCCGTCACCCGGCTCACCGCGTCGCCGGCCGCGACGACCGAGTCGAAGAAGCCCGCCACCGTGCGCTCCGCCGGCCGCGCACCGCGCAGCTTCACGGTGATCTCGGTGATCACGCCGAGCGTGCCCTCGGAACCCACGAAGAGCCCGCACAGGTCGTACCCGGCGACGCCCTTCGCAGTCTGCCGGCCCACCCGCACGGTCTCGCCCAGGCCGTTGACGACCTCCAGTCCGAGCACGTAGTCGCGGGTCACGCCGTACTTGACGCAGCACATGCCGCCCGCGTTGGTGGCCGTGTTCCCGCCGATCGTGGACCAGGGCGAGCTCGCGGGGTCCGGCGGGTACCAGAGACCCTGCTCGGCGCAGGCGGCGCGCAGGTCGTCGTTGACGACGCCCGGCTGCACGACCGCCAGGCGCTCCACGGGGTCGATGCGCAGGATCCGGTTCATGTCCTCGAAGGAGAGGATCACGGCGCCGTCCACCGCGTTCGCCCCGCCGGACAGGCCCGTACCGGCACCGCGCGGGATCACCGGGATGCGGTGTTCGACGCAGTACGCGACGACGGCCCGCACCTCCTCGGTGTCCTGGGGCCGCACGACGGCGAGGGGCGTCCCCGCCGGGGCCCACTCCGCCTCGTCGTGCGCGTAACGGCCCAGGCTGTCCGGGTCGGTGATGACCTTGCCCGCCGGTATCCCGTCGGCTGCGTTCGGCTCCTGCACGGCCGATGACCACCTCTCTCGCCCACGCGCGCCCCGCGTCCTTCACGGGGCCGCACCCTCCATGATGACGCGCCCCCGCAGGCGGAGGCCGGGCACCCTATGTTGCATCTCGTATGCAACTTATCTACGCTGCCGCCATGCGGCTGACGCGATTCACCGATGTGGCGCTCCGGGTGCTCATGCGCCTCGCAGTCACGGAGCGGGACGAGGACCCGCCGACCACCCGCGAGGTGGCGGCCACCATGCGGGTGCCGTACACCCACGCGGCGAAGGTCGTCGCCCGCCTCCAGCACCTCGGCCTCGTCGACGCGCGGCGCGGCCGGGGCGGGGGCCTCTCCCTCACCGCCACCGGACGGGCCGCCTCGATCGGCGCCCTGGTCAGACAGCTGGAAGGGCCGGGCGAGGTCGTCGAGTGCGAGGGCGGCACCCCGTGCCCCCTGCGCTCCGCCTGCCGTCTCCGCTCCGCACTGCGCACGGCCGAGGAGGCCTTCTACGCCTCGCTCGACCCGCTCACGGTCGGCGACCTCACCTCCTCCCCCACCGGCCCGCTGCTGCTCGGGATCAGCCGCGGCCGCCCCGCGCCCGACTGATCCGCGCCCGGCCCCGCCCGCCACGCCCCACCGCGCACGGGGAGCGGATCACGCCGACCAAAAATACGCATCTCCCTTACCAATTAAGGGCCGCCACCGTGCGGCCCGCCCGTCGCACCGAGGAGTCAGCCGATGCTCAGCGAGACGTCGACCGCCACCGTCCGAGCCACCCTCCCCGCCGTGGGAGCGGCCGTCGGTGACATCGCGGACCTCTTCTACCGGAAGCTGTTCGACGCCCACCCGAAGCTGCTGCGCGACCTGTTCAACCGGGGCAACCAGGCGTCGGGCACCCAGCGTCAGGCGCTCGCCGGGTCGATCGCCGCCTTCGCCACCCAGCTCGTCGAACACCCGGACACCCGGCCCGACGTGATGCTGGGCCGCATCGCCAACAAACACGCCTCCCTGGGCGTCACCGCCCCGCAGTACGAGATCGTGCACACCCACCTCTTCGCTGCCATCGCCGAGGTGCTCGGCGACGCCGTCACCCCCGAGGCCGCGGCGGCCTGGGACGAGGTCTACTGGCTGATGGCCAACGCCCTGATCGCGATCGAGGAGCGGCTCTACGCGCAGCAGGGCGTGGCGGCGGGCGACGTGTGGCACGAGTGGACAGTGGACTCCCGCACCGAGGACACCCCGGACGTGGCCTCCTTCCGGATCTCCCCCGCAGACGGCGCACCGGCCCCCGCCTTCAGGGCGGGCCAGTACGTCTCCGTCCAGGTGGAACTCCCCGACGGCGCACGGCAGATACGCCAGTACAGCCTCACCGGGTCTCCGTCCTCCGCCCTGCGGTCCTTCTCCGTGAAGCGCGTACGGGGCGGGGACGGCCCGGAGGGCGAGGTCTCCACGCACCTGCACGCGCACCTGCGGGCGGGGGACCGGCTGCGCGTCTCGGCACCCTACGGCGACCTGGTGCTCGACGGCACCGACGCCCCGCTGCTCCTGGCCTCGGCGGGCATCGGCTGCACCCCGTTCCTGTCGATGCTGGAGCACCTGGCGGCACAGGGGCACACCTCACCGGTCACCGTGGTGCACGGCGACCGGTCGCCCGCAGCTCACGCGCTGCGCGCGGACCACCTGGCCCTCACCGGCAAGCTCGCCGACGCCACCGCCCACTTCTGGTACGGGACCCCGGAGCCCGGCCGGCCCGCCCACGGCACCCACCGCACCGGCCAGGTCGACCTGAGCGGCCTCACGGTCGCCCCGGGGACCCGCGCCTACCTGTGCGGACCGCTCCCCTTCATGCGCGCCGTGCGGACGCAGCTCCTGGGGAAGGGGGTCGCGGCGGCCGACATCCACTACGAGGTGTTCGGCCCCGACCTGTGGCTCGCCCAGGACTGAGAAACGGCCCTCCGGGATGCCCGCGGACTGTCCGGATCGAATCGCACATGGCGCGAACAGCACTCGAACAGGTTTGCCGGAGCCTCGTGTTCCGGTACAAGCGCTGTACGGACACGCTCCCCCTCCGAACAAAGGAGTCGGCCATGGCCTCACCCATGTCCGCGGGCAACTTCCTCAAGGCCCTCAAGGCCGAAGGGCTCACCGTCGTCCAGGTGGGCGACTGGCGCACGCACAACCGCAACCACAAGGGCCCCTGGGGGCCGGTGCACGGGGTGATGCTCCACCACACCGTCACCAAGGGCACGGCCCGCACCGTCGAGATCTGCCGGGACGGCTACTCGGGCCTCCCGGGTCCGCTCTGCCACGGCGTGATCGCCAAGGACGGACGGATCCACCTGGTCGGCTACGGCCGCGCCAACCACGCGGGCCTCGGGGACGACGACGTGCTGCGCGCCGTCATCGCCGAGAAGCACCTGCCGGCGGTCAACGAGTCCAACACCGACGGCAACCGGCACTTCTACGGCTTCGAGTGCGAGAACCTCGGCGACGGCAAGGACCCCTGGCCCGCCGTCCAGCTGGAGGCCGTCGAGAAGGCCGCGGCGGCGGTCTGCCGCTTCCACGGCTGGAACGCCCCCTCGGTCATCGGGCACCGGGAGTGGCAGCCGGGCAAGGTGGACCCGCGCGGCTTCTCGCTGACGGGGATGCGCAACCGGATCCGCGACCGGCTGAAGTAGGACGGTGCCCGCGGCCCACAATGGAGGCATGGACGACGGAGCACCCGACCTCTCCCGGCTGCGGCCGGTGCTTCCCTCACCCCTGCGGCCGGCCGTGGACGAGCGCTTCGCACGGCACGGGGTGACCCTCCTGCTCAAGCGCGACGACCTGATCCACCCGGTCCTCCCGGGCAACAAGTGGCGCAAGCTCGCCCCCAACCTGAGGGCCGCCGCCGGCCGTACGGTGCTGACGTTCGGCGGGGCCTACTCCAACCACCTCAGGGCCACGGCCGCCGCCGGGCGCCTGCTGGGCTTCCCCACCGTCGGCGTCGTACGCGGCGACGAACTGGCCCGCCGGCCGCTGAACCCCTCCCTCGCCCGGTGCGCGGCCGACGGCATGCGCCTGCACTTCGTGGACCGCGCGACCTACCGCGCGAAGACCTCTCCCGGGGTCCTGGAGGGCCTGCTGAGCCTCTTCGGGGAGTGCGTGGTCGTCCCGGAAGGCGGCAGCAACGCGCTCGCCGCACAGGGCTGCGCAGAGCTCGGCCGCGAACTGCGCGGCGAGGCCGGAACGGTCGCGGTCGCCTGCGGCACCGGCGGCACGCTCGCCGGGCTGGCCGCCGGGCTCGGCCCCGGGCAGCGCGCGCTGGGCGTCCCGGTCCTGCGCGGCGGCTTCCTGGACGCGGCGGTGCGCCGCCTCCAGCACGAGGCGTTCGGCGCCCCGGCCGGACGGTGGTCCCTGGACGAACGCTTCCACTTCGGCGGGTACGCCCGTACGACACCGGAGCTGCACGCCTTCGCCGACGACTTCGAGGACCGCCACGGCCTGCCCGTCGAACGCCTCTATGTGGCCAAACTCCTGTACGGGCTGACCGTGCTCGCCGGCGAGGGCGCCTTCGCCCCGGGGTCCACCGTCACGGCGGTCGTCACCGGGCGCCCCTGAGCCGGCGCGGCCGCTACGTGTCGTCCGACTCCCGGTAGGCGGCGGCCTCCTCCAGGTCCAGCCGCCGCAGCAGCGCGCGCAGCATCTCGTCGTCGATCCGCCGCTCGTCCCGGAGACGTACGAAGACCTCGCGCTCGGCGGCGATCATGTTCCCGGCCAGCCGCCGGTAGGTGTCGTCCGCCGACTCCCCGGTGACCGGGTTGGCCGCGCCGAGCCTCTCCCAGACGGCGTTGCGGCGCCGCTCCATCACGGCGCGCAGGCGCTGGGTCAGGGGGTCGGGCAGCGCGTTGCGCGGGTCGGCCAGCAACTCCTCCAGCCGCGCCTCCGCGGCCGTGGACGCCGCGTTCTGGGCCTCCGCCTCGGCCAGCGTCTCGGTGCGCACGTCGCGGCCCGGGAGCCTCAGGACGCGCACCAGGAGGGGCAGGCTCAGCCCCTGGACCACCAGTGTCCCGATGACGGTCGTGAAGGTCAGGAACAGCACCAGGCTGCGCGCCGGGAAGTCCTCGCCGTCGTGCCCGGCCAGGGGGATGGAGAAGGCGATGGCGAGCGAGACGACGCCCCGCATCCCGGCCCAGCCGACGATCAGGGGCGAGGTCCAGGGCAGCGGCCCCTCGCGTTCCCTGACGCGTGCGGAGAACCACTGCGGCAGGTAGCTGGCGGGGTACACCCAGACGAAGCGCACCACCACCACGGCCACGAACACGAGTACGGCGTACCCGAGCGCCTCGGTCACGCTGTACGCGCCCAGTTCCCTGAGCACGAACGGCAGCTGCAGACCGATCAGCGCGAAGACCGCGGACTCCAGGACGAAGGCGACCATCTTCCAGAACGCGGCCTCCTGGAGCCGGGTCGCGAAGTCGACCTGCCAGGAGCGGTGCCCCAGGTAGAGGGCGACGACGACCACGGCGAGCACCCCGGACGCGTGCACCCGCTCCGCCGCCGCGTAGGCGACGAAGGGGATCAGCAGCGACAGCGTGTTCTGGAGCAGCGCCTCCTTGAGGTGGGTGCGCAGCCAGTGCAGCGGGACCATCAGCAGCAGGCCGACGCCCACACCGCCGACGGACGCCAGCAGGAACTCGCCGATGCCCTCGCCCCAGCTCATGCCCTCGCCGACCGCCGCGGCGAGCACCACCTTGAAGGCGGTGATGGCCGTGGCGTCGTTCACCAGGGACTCGCCCTGGAGGATCGTGGTGACCCGGCCGGGCAGGCCCACCCTGCGGGCGATCGCCGCGGCCGTGACGGCGTCCGGCGGGGCGACCACCGCGCCGAGGACCAGCGCGGCGGTGAGCGGCAGGTCCGGGACGAGGAGGTAGGCCAGCCACCCCACGGCGAAGGTCGCGAAGAGGACGTACCCCACGGAGAGCAGGGCGACCGGACGCAGGTTGGCCCGGAGGTCGAGGTAGGAGCTGTCGACGGCCGCCGTGTACAGCAGCGGCGGCAGGAGCAGGGGCAGCACGATGTGCGCGTCCAGCGTGTAGCTCGGCACGCCCGGCAGGTACCCGGCCAGCAGTCCGGCGGCGACCAGCAGCAGGGGCGCGGGCACCGGTGTCCGGCGGGCGGCCCCCGCGACCGCCGCGCTTGCCGCGACGAGTGCCACCAGCGGCAGTGCGTCCATCTCACAGTCCTCACATCCGACGTAACGTGGCCATCATGAGTGAGTGCGTCCATGTATCCGAACTGCCGCGCCCCGAGCCCGTGGCGCTCGACGACACCTGTCCGGAATGTCTGGCGGCGGGCACGCATCCCGTACAGCTGCGCCTCTGCCTCGTCTGCGGACACGTCGGGTGCTGCGATTCCTCGCCCCTGAAACACGCCACGGCGCACTTCGAGGCGACCGGTCATCCGGTCATGCGCAGCTTCGAATGCGCCGACAGCTGGCGCTGGTGCTTCGTGGACGGTTCGATCGTCTGACGTCTGGGTACGTCAAACCGGCGCCGGTTCTTCGCAATTGACCGCCACCGACCACTAGCCACCGTGTGTGCTCATATGCCTACCATGAGTAATCACGGGGTTACGGTCCCGGCGACACGGCATCATGGGTCGCGACAGTGTCGCCGAACCACGGAACCGGCGACGGTCCGCACGGCCCCGGGTACACGTCCCGGAGCCTCGAACGAGTTTGTGCCACCTTGGAGGTGAGGGTGTCCCAGATCGCAGGCGAGCCCGGGAACCAGGACTTCGTAGAGGTCCGGCTGCCCGCTGCGGGTGCCTACCTGTCGGTGCTGCGGACGGCCACGGCCGGTCTCGCAGCGCGCTTGGACTTCACTCTCGACGAGATCGAGGATCTTCGGATCGCGGTCGACGAGGCCTGCGCGATCCTGCTCCAGCAGGCCGTGCCGGGCTCCGTCCTCAGCTGCGTCTTCCGACTCATCGGCGATTCCCTCGAGGTGACGGTCTCGGCGCCCACGACGGACGGCCGCGCCCCCGAGCGCGACACCTTCGCCTGGACGGTGCTCTCCGCACTGGCCGGCAAGGTCGACTCCACGGTCGCCGACGACCGTACGGTCAGCATCAGCCTCTACAAACAGCGCGGCGCGGGACCCGGGCCGGCGTGAGCGACGGGAACGGGGACGGTCCGGTGCGGGACGAGACGATCCGGCCGGGGGCGGTGCGCCCGGCGGCCCTCCCGGAGCAGCAGGCCCGGCCGCACCCGGAGGGCGGGGCCGACGGCGCGGACGAGGCGCGGGGCCGTCCGCCCGCGGTGGAGCAGACGGAGCGGGCGGGCCGGATGAGCGAGCACGGGCACCACGATCCACACGACCGCAGCGGGGCACGGGCGCTCTTCGTCGAGCTCAGGTCGCTCCCCGACGGCTCGGTGGAGAAGGCCGAGCTCCGCAACCGGCTGGTGCGGATGCACCTGCCGCTGGTCGAACACCTGGCCCGCAGGTTCCGCAACCGCGGCGAGCCGCTCGACGACCTGACCCAGGTCGCCACGATCGGCCTGATCAAGTCGGTGGACCGGTTCGACCCGGACCGGGGCGTCGAGTTCTCGACGTACGCGACCCCGACGGTCGTCGGTGAGATCAAGCGCCACTTCCGCGACAAGGGCTGGGCGGTGCGTGTCCCGAGGCGCCTCCAGGAGCTGCGGCTCTCCCTGACCACGGCCACCGCCGAGCTCTCCCAGCAGCACGGCCGCTCCCCGACCGTGCACGAGCTGGCGGAGCGCCTGGGGATCTCCGAGGAGGAGGTTCTGGAGGGGCTGGAATCGGCCAATGCGTACAGCACGCTCTCGCTCGACGTCCCGGACACGGACGACGAGTCGCCGGCGGTGGCGGACACGCTGGGCTCCGAGGACGAGGCGCTGGAGGGCGTCGAGTACCGCGAGTCGCTCAAGCCGCTGCTGGAGGACCTGCCGCCGCGCGAGAAGCGGATCCTCCTGCTGCGCTTCTTCGGCAACATGACCCAGTCGCAGATCGCGCAGGAGGTCGGCATCTCCCAGATGCACGTCTCCAGGCTCCTGGCCCGCACTCTGGCGCAGCTGCGCGAGCGGCTGCTCGTCGAGGAGTGACCCGCGGGCGCGGGGGCCGCCGAGGTCAGGCGTCGGGGGTCGTCCGCGGCCCCCGGATGCCCAGCGCCTTCGTGGTCGCGGGGTCGAGCACCAGCACGAGGCCCGTCACCGCGACCGCGGCGAGAACGATGCCGAGGGGGATCAGGCCGCCCTGCGACCGGAGCAGCGTCCAGGCCACCGGCAGCGCCATGAGCTGGGTGATGAGCGCGGGCCCACGGCTCCAGCTGCGCCGCAGCAGCAGCCCGCGGGCCGCGAGGAGCGGGATCAGGCCGAGGGCCACCAGCGTGAGTCCGCCCATCTCGGCCTGCTGGAGGCTGTCGGGGCGCCCGAAGAGGCCGACGGCCAGCATGTAGACGCCGCCGATGACCAGCGCCGCGCCTTCGAGCGCGTTGAGTGCGGCCAGGGCGGCGATCCGGCCCGGCTTCTCCTGGCCGGCCGAGGGCGACGGGGCGGGCGTGTTCTGCTGAGTGCTCACGCCTTTCAGATTCGCATCCCGGCCCGCCGGACGCGAAGCCGGGGCCGGACGGCCCGCGCCCCGGGAGGCCGGTCACGCTGCGTGAACGGGCGCGGACCCGGCGGATCGGGACTTCAGGGCGGTTCCGCGCGGTAGGTACTCTGGCGGGCATGCGCGCACTCCTCGTGGTCAACCCAGCTGCCACCACTACCAGTGCGCGGACGCGTGACGTACTGATCCACGCCCTCGCGAGCGAGATGAAGATCGAGGCCGTGACCACGGAGTACCGCGGTCACGCGCGGGACCTGGGACGGCGGGCCGCCGACTCCGACGACATCGACCTGGTGGTCGCCCTGGGCGGCGACGGCACGGTCAACGAGGTGGTCAACGGCCTGCTCCACGACGGCCCCGACCCCGAGGGCCTGCCGAGCCTCGCCGTGGTCCCCGGCGGTTCCACCAACGTCTTCGCCCGGGCCCTGGGCATCCCCAACGACGCCGTGGAGGCGACGGGCGCCATCCTGGACGCCCTCGCCGACCGCAGCGAGCGCACCGTGGGACTCGGACTGGCCGCCGGCACCCCGGGCACGGCCGACGAGGCCGTCCCCGGGCGGTGGTTCACCTTCTGCGCGGGGCTCGGGTTCGACGCGGGCGTCATCGGCCGGGTCGAACAGAAACGCGAGCGGGGCAAGCGCTCGACCCACGCGCTGTACGTGCGCCAGGTGCTGCGGCAGTTCCTGGACGACCCGCACCGGCGCAACGGCATGATCACCCTGGAGGTCCCCGGCCAGGACCCGGTCACCGACCTCGCGCTCTCGATAATCTGCAACACCGCACCCTGGACCTACCTGGGGAACCGTCCGATATACGCCTCCCCGAAGGCCTCCTTCGACAGCGCCCTGGACGTCCTCGGCCTCAAGCGCCTCTCCACCCCCGCGGTGACCCGGTACGCCACCCAGCTGCTCACTTCGAGCCCCGAGAAGGGCCCGCACGGCAAGCACGCGGTGTCCCTGCACGACCTCACCGACTTCACCTTGCATTCAAAGGCGCCACTGCCCTTCCAGATGGACGGCGACCACCTGGGACTGCGTACGAGCGTGACGTTCACAGGCGTACGCCGGGCACTGCGTGTGATTGTGTGAGTGGAAGGGGCCAAAGTCCTTTGACTCGAACGTTTGGGCTGGCCCCCACCCCTTAGAAGTACGGCTGTGACCTAGTCGACACCGAGGAATCAAAAAAAACTTTCCAGAAGGGGTTGTATCCGTCGCCGAGGTTTGCGAATCTCTACATGGCGCTCGGGACGGCCCGCACCATCGGCCTCCACTGAGCACCAGAACCCCTCCTTACCACAACAGGACCACATCCAGTCCATCTGGACGGCGGACCTTTGCCTGCGGGGGGATTCGTGAAAGCGTTCACATTCACAAGCACCAGCATGTAATACCAAGGAGAGGTAGCAGCCATGGACTGGCGTCACAACGCCGTTTGTCGTGAGGAAGACCCCGAGCTGTTCTTCCCCATCGGCAACACCGGTCCTGCGCTGCTGCAGATCGAGGAAGCCAAGGCCGTCTGCCGTCGCTGCCCCGTCATGGAGCAGTGCCTGCAGTGGGCGCTCGAGTCCGGCCAGGACTCCGGCGTCTGGGGTGGCCTCAGCGAGGACGAGCGCCGCGCAATGAAGCGTCGTGCCGCTCGCAACCGGGCGCGTAACGCCAGCGCCTGACCGAAGCCCCCCGCACGACGAGCCTCAGCCCGGCGGCGCGTACAGAGCGTACGCACAGCCCCGCCTTCGAGTCGCAGCGCGCAGTACCCCCGAAGCGCATCGCACCGTGAGCACCACGCAGTGGGCCCGGACCGTCACCACGGTCCGGGCCCACTGCTGTGCGGTACGGACGCGGCTACTTGTCGTTCCGCACGGGGATGTCGAGCAGCACCTGTGTGCCGCGCACCGGGGCGGCGACCATCCCGAACGAGCCGCCCAGTTCGCCTTCCACCAGGGTCCGCACGATCTGGAGTCCCAGGTTGCCGGCCCGCTGGGGGTCGAATCCCTCGGGCAGTCCGCGCCCGTCGTCCGTCACGGTGATCAGCAGCCGGCCCTCGGACGGTGAGCCGCCGCGCACCGCGGACACCTCCACCGCGCCCTGCTCGCCCACGGTGAACGCGTGCTCCAGGGCGTTCTGGAGCACCTCGGTGAGCACCATCGAGAGCGGAGTGGCCACTTCCGCGTCGAGGATGCCGAAGCGGCCCGTACGGCGGCAGGTGACCTTTCCCGGCGAGATCTCGGCGACCATCGCGATCACCCGGTCGGCGATCTCGTCGAACTCGACCCGCTCGTCCAGATTCTGGGACAGCGTCTCGTGCACGATGGCGATCGAACCGACGCGCCGCACGGCCTCGTTGAGCGCCTCCCGGCCCCGTTCCGACTCCATCCGGCGCGCCTGGAGCCGCAACAGGGCGGCCACCGTCTGGAGGTTGTTCTTCACCCGGTGGTGGATCTCCCGGATGGTGGCGTCCTTCGTGATCAATTCCCTTTCACGGCGCCGCAGTTCCGTGACGTCGCGGAGCAGCACCAGTGACCCGATGCGCACCCCCTTGGGCTTGAGGGGAATCGCCCGCAGCTGGATGACCCCGCCGGCGCCCTCGACCTCGAACTCCCGGGGCGCGTACCCGCTCGCCACCTTGACCAGGGCCTCGTCCACCGGGCCGCGCGACGGGGCGAGTTCGGCGGTCGTCGCGCCGAGGTTGTGCCCGACCAGGTCCGAGGCCAGGCCGAGGCGGTGGTAGGCGGAGAGGCCGTTGGGGCTGGCGTACTGCACGACGCCGTCGGCGTCCAGCCTGATCAGCCCGTCGCCGACGCGCGGGGACGCGTCCATGTCGACCTGCTGGCCGGGGAAGGGGAAGGTCCCGGCGGCGATCATCTGGGCCAGGTCGGAGGCGGACTGGAGGTAGGTGAGCTCCAGCCTGGACGGTGTGCGCACGGTGAGGAGGTTGGTGTTGCGGGCGATGACACCGAGGACCCGGCCCTCCCTGCGTACGGGGATGGACTCGACCCGGACGGGCACCTCCTCGCGCCACTCCGGATCCCCCTCGCGCACGATGCGGCCCTCGTCCAGGGCGGCGTCCAGCAGCGGCCGGCGTCCGCGCGGGACGAGGTGGCCGACCATGTCGTCCTGGTAGGAGGTGGGGCCGGTGTTGGGGCGCATCTGCGCGACGGACACGTAGCGGGTCCCGTCGCGGGTGGGCACCCACAGGACGAGGTCGGCGAAGGAGAGGTCGGAGAGCAGCTGCCACTCCGAGACCAGCAGATGGAGCCACTCGAGGTCGGTGTCACTCAGGGCTGTGTGCTGGCGGACGAGGTCGTTCATGGAGGGCACATGTGCGAGCGTACCCGCGCGGACGAGGAGGTTCCGAACCGATCGGCCCGCGGATGCGTGACACTGGGAGAGGGCGGCCGCCGGGCGCGGGAATGTCCGGCCGATGGATGGACACGGGGTATTGGTCTAGTCCACAATGCACCACGTAGGGCATGACAGGCAGGAGAGGTCTCCTGCGCGACAGACCTCCGCTCTCCCCGCACAGGAGGGCGGACCGAGGTACCCGGCGCTCTCTGCCCTGACCGCGCCGGTACCTCCAGTGGCCGGAGGCACCGCACACCGCCGGCCAGGTAGCTCCGGGCTGCGGTGCCGGACGGGCCGAGGGTCCCGTCCCGGCGCCGCGGCCCGCGGGTGTTTCCGGGCCCGTCCCCCTCGCGGACGGAGCGGTCCGCCGACGGGGCGGCAACCGGTGACGCGTCCATGGACGGTTCACCTCCGCGCCACGCCGTTCTGCTAGATTGGGCCCCTAGATTGGTCTATACCACATGACGCCACTCTCCAGATCGGCAGGCACAGCGTGGAAGTTGTCATCGTCCCGGACGCCACGGCAGGCGGCGAACTCATCGCGGAGGCCGTCGCCGCCCTGCTGAGCCGCAAGCCCGACGCCCTGCTCGGCGTTGCCACCGGCTCGACCCCGCTGCCCGTCTACCAGGCCCTGGCGGCGAAGGTCCGCTCCGGTGCCGTGGACGCCTCACGCGCCCGGATCTGCCAGCTCGACGAGTACGTCGGGCTGCCCGTCGGCCACCCCGAGTCCTACCGCTCGGTCGTGCTGCGCGAGGTCATCGAGCCGCTCGGCCTGTCAGAGAAGTCCTTCATGGGCCCGGACGGCGCCGCCGAGGACGTGCAGGCGGCCTGCGAGGCCTACGACCGGGCGCTCGCCGAGGCCGGCGGTGTGGACCTCCAGCTGCTCGGCATCGGCACGGACGGGCACATCGGCTTCAACGAGCCGTGCTCCTCGCTCGCCTCCCGCACCCGCATCAAGACGCTCACCGAACAGACGCGGATCGACAACGCGCGCTTCTTCGACGACGACATCGAGCAGGTGCCCCGGCACGTCATCACCCAGGGCATCGGCACGATCCTGGAGTCCCGCCACCCGGTCCTGCTGGCCACCGGCGAGGGCAAGGCCGACGCGGTCGCGCAGACCGTCGAGGGCCCGGTGGCCTCGGTCGTGCCCGCGTCGGCGCTCCAGCTGCACCCGCACGCCACGGTGGTGGTCGACGAGGCGGCGGCCTCCAAGCTGAAGCTGGCGGACTACTTCCGCGCCACGTACGCCGCGAAGCCGCGGTGGCAGGGCCTGTAGGACGTCCCCCACGCGTGAGGCCGGGCACCCCGTCGGGGTGCCCGGCCTTCCGTGTCCGCGTGCGGGACGCGCGGCGGCGGGGTCCGGGACAGGTGTACCCCACCAGTATGATATAAAAAT
>NZ_JBHVQX010000023.1:0-124688 GCF_042886395.1 Streptomyces sp. NPDC058008
GTCCGGAGCTCCGGACGAACGCCTTCGCGCGTCCGGCGACCGGTGCAGCCCGGGGCCGGTCGGCGATGCACGGCCCCGGGCGGTACCGGAGGTCTCAGGCGGAGCCGGCGTCCGCGCTCCCGATCAGGCTCTTGGGGCGCAGGTCGGTCCAGTTCCGCTCCACGTAGTCGAGGCTGGCCTGGCGGGTGTCCTCCTGATGGGCCACGGTCCAGCCGCCGGGCACCTCGACGAAGGCGGGCCACAGCGAGTGCTGCCCCTCGTCATTGACGAGCACCAGGTAGGTGCCGTTCTCGTCCTCGAAGGGATTGGTCACCGATACTCCTCGAACTTAGGTAAGGCTACCTTCACTTGCTGGGACCAGCTTACCCGGGCCGCCCCCGGTCGACGCGCGGAACGCCACAACTCCCGGCGCACCGGCCCCTTCCGCTGCCGCCGATGCCGCGGATCGCGCCGCATCGCTGACGTGCCCGCCCGCGCCACCGCCACGAGGGGCGGCCGTCGGACGAGCGGGAGGATCCGGCCCCCGGCCCTCTCCCACGAGGGAGCGATCCGGATCCCGGCACCCGCGAAGGGCGTTGCTCCACGGCCCCTCCGGAGTACCGGGGGGTCCGTCCCGGTGACTACTCCGGGTGTCTCCCGTGGCCCTCAGGGACGACCCAGGACCGGCGCCCAGAGGGATTCGTGGGGCCACCGCCCGCTCGTAGCGTCCTGATCACAGGCGGCGCGCGACGACCGTCCGGACAACGGCCATGGAAAGAGGCGGAACAGTGAGCGGGTGGCACGGGTGACTGAGCGGAACCGGCCGGAGGAGAAGGCGTTCGCCCCCGAATACCAGGGAGCCCTCGGCGCATTGTCGGTGAACTCCTCACTCACGGAGGTGCTGGCGAAGGGGACCGCGGAGCTGCGGGCCGCCGAACGCTCCGGGGACCACGTGGAGATGGCGCGCTGCGGGCTTGCCGTCGGCGAGGCGTACCGGCGGCTGGGGCGGGTGGCGGAGGCGGACGCGGCATGGAAGGCGAGCTACCGTGCGGCACGTTCGGCGCGGGACACGGGGGCGATGGCCTGGGCGCTCTGGAGCGGCGGCACGCTCGCCCGTCAGCGCGGCTCGCTGGCACTGGCCTACCGGCTGCTCGGGCTCGCGGCGGAGATGGGAGAGCGCGGGGGCGCCGTCATGGCGCGCAGCTACTCGCTGGCCGGCCTGGCGGAGACCGGGCGCATCCAGGGCGACTACCCGGCCGTCGCCGCCCTGCACGAGCGGCTGCTCGACGAGGCCAGGGCCCGCGGTGAGGCCCGGCACACGGTGTGGGCGCTGGAGGGCATAGCCCAGATGCACCGGAACACCGGCTCGTACGACAGGGCGCTCGCCCTGTTCGAGGAGGCGGCCGAGACCGCGGGCAGGGCCGATGACAGGCGGGGCCGGGCCTGGGCGCTGCGCGGGATCGCCGACGTGGTGTCCGTGCGCGACGGCGACGCGGAGCGGGCGCTGTCCCTGCTCACGGAGGCCGAGTCGCTCTGCCGCGAGATGCGGCTGTCCAGCGCCCTGGCGTACAACCACAAGATGCGGGCCAACGTGCACTACCGGGCCGGGCAGTACGCCCTGGCCCGTGACACCTACGCGCGGGCCCTCGCGGAGTTCCGGGAGATGGACGAGGCGCGGGGGACCGCGCTGTCGCGGCTGGGGCTCGCCAAGTCGCTGGCCAGGCTCGGGCGGAACCCGGCGCGGACCGCCGTCGAACTGGCCTCGGTCCGCCGGGCCCTGGACCGCATCGGCCTGCGGCACGCACGGGACATGGTCGACCGGGCGGCCGACGAGCTGGGGGTGGGCCCCCTGCCCGACGCCGTAAGCCGTACCGAGGAGCCCAGCGAGGCGGTGGGGTGACGCACCCCCGGGGTGCCGGACCGCCGTGCCCACGGAGGCGCGCCGGGGGCGGGTGACTCGCACCCCGGCGCCCGTCCGGGACGGGCGGGTGGCGATCCGCGACGCCGTACGCCCGGGAGCACGGCCGGGAAGGGGGCCCGGGGCGCCGTGCGCCTACCCCAGGAGGGCCGCGATGACGATCAGGGCCGGGACCGAGGCGACGGTGGACAGCAGAATCGATTCTCTGGCGAGCTGTTCGGCGACCCGGTACTGCGACGCGTAGGTGAAGAGGTTCTGCGCGGCGGGCAGCGCGGAGACCACGACGACGTCGAGGAGGGCCGCGCCGTGCAGATGGAACACGCCCGCTGCCACGCTCCAGGCGATGACGGGCTGGACCACGGTCTTGAGGGTGGCGGACAGGATGATGGCGGGCCGGTTGTCGCCCCGGGCCGGTAGGCCGCTGCCGCGCAGGGAGATGCCGAAGGCCAGGAGGACCGCGGGCACGGACATGTTGCCGATGAGGGTGAGGGGTTCGAGTGCGGGCGCCGGGACGGTCCATCCGGTGGCGGCCACGGTCACGCCTGCCAGCGAGCCGACGGCCATCGGGTTGCGGAGGGGTGTGGTCAGCCGCTGGAGGAGGGGGCGGGGTTCACCGGGGCGGCTCAGGTCGAGGATGGTCAGGGCGAGCGGGGTGACGACGATCTGCTGGAAGAGCAGGACGGGAGCCACGAGTGAGGCGTCCCCCAGCACGTAGACGGCGATCGGGATACCGAGGTTGCCGGCGTTGACGTAGCTGGAGCACAGGGCGCCGATGGTGAGGTGTCCGGCGCTCCAGCCCCGCACGAGTCCCACGACGAGGAAGAGGGCGGCCGCGGCGGCCGTCGCGGCCGCGGTGACCAGGAGCCGCCGGGAGAAGATGACGGACAGGTCCGCCCCCGCCAGGGTGGTGAAGAGCAGGGCGGGGGTGGCCACGTTGAAGGCGAGCCGGGTCAGGACCGTCCGGCCGTCGTCGCCCAGGTGTCCTCGGCGTCCGAGGATGTAGCCGATGCCGATGACCACGGCGATCACCGCGAACCCGGTGATAACTCCCTGCATGGACTTCCTTGCTGGTGGATCGTGTGCGGCCGGCCGGCGAAGGCCGCCTCGTGCCCCCGCCGCCCACAGGGCATGACCCCGTTCCGGGACCGCGAAGGGCTCGGGGCTGCCGCCCGCGACGGGCGGGGCCGATGCCTCGGGGGTCCGGCGGCCGGAGGACACGAGGCGGGAAGGTCCCGGAGGCAGCCCCCCGAACCCCGCCCACCCGGTGCGTCGGCCGGAGCCTGCCCCGCGGTCACCGTGGAGAGGCGTTCTCTCCGCCGGGCGGCGGCGCGGGCACCGACGACCGGTCCGGTTTCGACGGGACCGACTCTCATATTTTATAAGTTGTGCGGTGTTAGGGTGTGTCAGCAGAACGGGCGCTGTCAAGCCCTCCTGATCACGAGAGAAGGAACCGCGGCACGCGATGGCTGGTCCCAATCTTTTCCTGAGCAAGAGCGATCTCGCGTACGCCGAACTCCGAGGCCGGATCCTCTCGGGCAGCCTCCGGGCCGGGTCCCGGATCGCGCAGTCCGAACTGGCCGAGTCGCTCAACATGAGCATCACCCCCCTGCGCGAGGCGATCCGCCGTCTCAGCAGCGAGGGGCTCGTCGATCTCGACACCCACCGTGACGTCCGCGTCTCGCCGATGAGTTCGGAGGAGGCCCGCCAACTCCTCGAGGTCCGGCTGTCCCTGGACCCGACGGCGGCCGAACTCGCCGCCACGCGCCGCACGGCCGAGGACATCGCCGCGATGCGGGCGGCGGTCGAGGACCTGCTGCCCGTCACCCGGCAGTGGGGCGAGGACGCGCTCACCGCACACCGCGCCTTCCACCAGGCCCTGTACCGGGCCTCGCACAACGATGTCCTCATCCGCCTCCTGGACGACCTGTGGGACAAGTCCGACCGCTACCGCCGGCTCGGCCTCGAACTCCCGCCCGGCGACGAACCCCGCACCCGCGACCTGGAAGAACACCGCCGTCTGGTCGAGTTCGTCGTGGACGGCCGGGCGTCCGAGGCGGCACGGCTCATGCGCGGCCACATCGCGCACAGCCTCACCACCACGGCCATCAGCGTCCTGGAGCACCGCGAGAGCGGGCAGGACGGCTGAGCACGAGCACGGTCACGCCCTGGATCCGCCGGGCGCCGGGTACCGCGCCTCACACCCGTCGGGCCGGCACCGTACGTCCGGACCGGCACCGTACGTCATGGCCTGCGCCGTACCTCCGGACCTGCGCCGTATCTCCGGTCCGGCGCCGTATCTCCGGACCGGCACCGTACGTCCGGGCCTGCGGGTGCTCGCGTCGCCCGGGGGTGCGACGTGACGCGCGACCTGGCGGACGCGTTCCTTCCGCCGCCGGTCACCGGCCTTCCACTGGACGTGCATTCCGACGCGTGCCCCCTGGTCCCGCGGCCACGAAGCGGGACGGCGGCATGCCGAAGGCCCGGGTGAAGGCGGCGGTGAACGCCGCGGGAGAGGCGTAGCCGAGCCGGCCGCCGACCTCGCTGACCGATGCGCCGCGCAGCAACGGGAGGGCTGCGAGGAGTCGGGCGCGGGCCCGCCAGGCGGCCGGGCTGTCCCCGGTCTCCGCGCGGAAGCGCCGGGTGAAGGCACGCTCGCTCATGACCGTTCCGGCGGCCCAGTCCGCGTTGGTGACGGCGGCGTCCGGGGCGGCGAGGTAGGCGCGGCACAGCCGCGCGAGAGCGGCGGAGGCGGGAATCCCCACGTGGAACGGGAGCGGGGCGCGCTCGGAGATCTCGTACAGCAGGAGCGCGGCGATGCTTCCCTGCCGCCCGGAGAGGCTGTAGTCGGCCGTGAACTCCACTGCGGCCAGCAGTAGTTCACGCAGCAACGGCGGAACGTCGACCACCGTGCAGGTGGCCGGCCACCAGGGGACGGCGTCCGGCTCGACGTAGAGGCTCCGGGTGCTCACCCCCAGCATGCGGACCCGGTGCCGGGTGGCGGCCGGAATGAGCACGGCGCGCTCGGGCGGGACGGTCCAGGTCCCGTCGGCGGTGTCCACGACCATGATCCCGGTGGCGCCGTAGAGGAACTGCGCGCGCCGGTGCTCGTGCCAGTCCAGCACGTGGCCGGGCGGATAGTCGGTGCCGATCGGCAGGACGACCCGGTCGACGTGGTCGACATCGGCGAGCGGCACGTTCCTCACGCCTCGATCCTAGGCCGTCCCCGCGACCGCGAACCCGCACCGCACACCGGAAGCCCCGCGACCCTGAACCCGCGCCGCACACCGGAAGCCCCGGCACGGCGAACCAGCGCCGCGCGTCGGGAGGCCCGGCACGGCGAACGCACGCGACACGCCGGAATCCCGGGACCGCGAACCCGCGCCGCACACCGGAAGCCCCGGCACGGCGAACCAGCGCCGCGCGTCGGGAGGCCCAGCACGGCCCCGTTCACCCTGTGCGCCCGGGAGGCCCGGCACCGCGCTCTCACCCCGTGTAGGGGGCAAGGCCCCGCACGCGGAGGCGCGCCGTACGCCCCGGGTCCGTGGCCCACGCTGTGCGGCGCGTGTGATCGCCGGTGAGGTACCGGCCCCACACCACCGGCGAGGCACCGGCCCACATCCGGTACGCCCGCCGGACGCGGCGTCGCCGCACACCCGTGTGCGGCGCGTGCGGGCCCCTGACGGCACACGGTGGCCGGGACGCGAAAGAAGTGTGCCGACCATCGCATGCGAGCAGCTGCCTGGAGCTGATGGGGTGGGATCCATGGACGTGGTGATGCTGGTCGTGGTCGGGCTCCTCACCGGAGTGACGACGGTGCTGTTCGGGTTCGGCGGCGGGTTCGTGGCGGTGCCGGTCGTGGTGTGGGCCGACGCCGCACTCGGTGATGACGCGATGCGGGTGGCGACGGCGACCTCGGCCCTCGTGATGGTGGTGAACGCGGGGTTCGCGACAGCCGTGACACCGCGCCGGGTGCTCGTCGCCCTCAGCGGCAGCGGGCCGCTGCTGCTCCTGCTGGCGGCCGGCGCCTCGGCCGGCGCGGTCGCCGCGCGCTTCGCGCCCGCCGGACCGGTCCGCTGGGCGTTCGTCGGCTACGTCGTGCTCACGCTCGCCGACGTGCTCCTGCGCCCCGGCTTCCTGCGTACCGGCGGGCCCGTACGGGGGGACGCGGAGGCGCCGCGCGCCCTGCCCGCCTTCCTCGGCGCACCGGTCGGCGCCGTGGCGGCCTTCCTCGGCGTGGGCGGCAGCGTCATGACCGTGCCCGCGATGCGGCGGGCCGGACACACCATGGGGGTGGCGACCGCGTTGGCCAACCCGCTCACCCTGGCCATAGCGCTCCCGGCCACCGTGGTGTCCCTGGCCGCCGCCACGGTCCCCTCCGACGCTCGGGCGCACCTCGTCGGCCTCGTCGACCTGCGGGCCGCGGCGGCCCTGCTCCTGGGGGCCCTGCCGGTGATCGCCGTACTGCGCCGCCGCCCGCCCCGGATCCCCGACCGCGCGCACGCCTGGGCGTACGCCGGGCTGCTGGCCGTCGTCACCGCGGTGATGCTGCGGCCTGTCTGACGGCCGGCGCTACCCGGTGGCCGCCCGCCCGTGGACGCGTCAGCCGGCCCCCGGTCCCTCCGTGCTCTCCCGCAGGACGAGGCGGTGGGCCACGACGCGGTCCTGCGGCGACTGGATGCCGGTGCCCCCGGGTGCGGACTCCTGCGGACCGCGCGCGGCCTCCTCGATGCGCCGGTGCAGGAGCTGGACGGCGACCCTGGCCACCGCGGCCTTGTCGGGTGAGACGGTACTCAGCGTCGGCACGCTGAACCGGCCCCCCTCCACATCGTCGAAGCCGACCACCGCGACGTCCTCGGGCACGCGCAGGCCGTGTTCGTGCAGGGCCCGCAGCGCACCGAGGGCGAGCTGGTCGTTGAGGCACAGCAGCGCGTCGGGCCGGGCTCCGGCGCCCAGGGCCCGGGCCACCGCGCGTGCGCCGTCCGGCATCCTGAAGTCGGCCACCGGGAGCAGCGCCTCCGGGCGGTGGGCGATGCCCGCCCCGGCCAGGGCCGCGAGGTAACCGCGGGTGCGGGCCTCCGCGGTCCCGAGGCCCGGTGCCTCGATGCCGCCGACCGCGAGGACGGTCCGGCGCCCGAGACGGATGAGGTGCTCCGTCGCCTCGCGCGCGGCCCTCTCGTTGTCGATGGCCACATGGTCGGCGCCCTCCTCGAGCAACTCCCCGAGCAGCACCGTCGGCGGGGCACCCGCACGGTCCCTGACGTCGTCCGCGGTGAGGGCGAGCGGGCTGAGGATGATCCCGTCGACGAAGTCCGAGCCGAAACCGGCCAGCGCGGCCAGCTCGTGCTCACGGTCCGCACCGCTCTGGTGGATGAGCACCGTGAGGGAGAGCCGCTCGGCCTCGCGGATGACGTGCCGGGCGAGTTCGGCGAAGTACGGCACGTCCAGCTCGGGCACCACGAGGGCGATGATGCCCGTGCGGCCCTTGCGCAGGTGCCGCCCGGCCAGATTCACCCGGTACCCGAGGTGGTCGATCGCCTCGCGGACCACACGGCGGGTCCGGTCGGAGACATGGACGTAGTCGTTGATCACGTTGGAGACCGTCTTCTCCGACACCCCCGCGTGCCGTGCGACGTCCTTGATCCTGGGCCGTGCCACGGCCGACCTCCCTGCCCTCGCGCGCTGCCGAGTCTATGTCCCGGCCCGAGGACGGTGTACGGAGGCCGCCCTGTCCCTCCGGGGCGCGCGCTCGGCCCTCCCCGGAGCACCCCCGACCTCCTCGGCCTCGGCGCGGGACCGTCTCGCAGCCGTACGGTCCGAACTCTTTACAGCGAATGTACATCGATGTAAAAAAAGGTGGCCGCACTGTTTCAGCCAGTGCGGCCCACCCACCTGCCGTGTGCGGCGGACCCGCCCGTGCCGGGGGTCCACCGCCGATCCGGCATGAGCGTCCGGCCGTCGAAAGGTCCGCGATGAGTTCTTCGTCCCACCCCCGCCAGGTGCCGGTCACGCCCGGCCCCGGCCCGGCTCCCGGTCTCGGGCGCCGCCGGCTGCTGCGCTACGGAGCGGCCGGTGCGAGCGCGCTGCTCGCCACGGGCGCCCTGTCCGGCTGCTCCTCGCGTGCCTCCGCCTCCGACGCTACGGCTCTGAACGTATGGGACCTGTTCCAGGGCGGTGACGGCATGCTGATGGACGACATGATCCGGGCTGTCTCCAAGGGGCCGGACGGCTTCGAGGTCGATCGCACGATCCTGGACTGGGGGCCGTCCTACTACACGAAGCTCGCCATGTCGGCGGCCGGCGGACGGGCCTCCGACGTGGCGGTCCTGCATCTCTCCCGGCTGGCCGGCTACGCCCCCGGGGGGCTGCTGGACCCGTTCGACCTCGATGTGCTCGCCGAGTTCGGCGTCACGGAGAAGGACTTCACCCCGGCGGTCTGGGCCCGCACGAAGCATCAGGGGGGCGTCTACGCCATTCCCCTGGACGTCCACCCCTTCATCGTGTTCTACGACCGGGACGCCGCGGACCGGGCCGGGCTCCTGGACGCGAACGGCGAACTCGCCCCCATGGGTTCCCCGAAGGCGATGCTGGAGGCGGGCAAGGCGCTGGCCGAGGTGACGGGCAAGTCCGGCATCCTCTTCGGCCATGTCACCGACACCGCGCAGAGCTGGCGGCAGTTCGCCGCCCTCTACGCGCAGACCGGTGCGGCCTTCACCCTGCCGGACGGCGGCACGGCGCAGATCGACACCGACGCCGCCGTGCAGGTCGTGTCGTTCATGCAGCAGCTCTTCGACGGCCGGACGAACCCCAACAACCTCGACTACAACAGCGCGCTGGCCGGGTTCCTGGGCGGTCGCGGGGGTATGGCCATGCTCGGCGAATGGGAGCTTCCGGTGCTCCGGAAGTCCGGCATCGCACTCGGAGCCGCCCCCTTCCCCCAGGTCTTCGGGCGCCCCGCCGTCTACACCGACTCCCACAGCTTCGTCCTGCCGCACCAGAGCAACCCCGACCCGGCCCGCCGCCGGCAGGCGCACCGTTACGTCGCGCAGATCCTCAAGCAGAGCCTGACCTGGGCGAGCGCCGGGCACATCCCCGCCTACCAGCCGGTGCTGGCCGAGCCGGCGTACGCGGCGCTGGACCCGCAGTCCTCGTACGCCGACGCCGGGAAGGTGGCGGTCCTCGACCCGCCGAACTGGTTCGCCGGCGCGGCCTCGAACTTCCAGAACCGCATGTGCCAGCCGCTCCAGTCGGCGCTGCTGGGCAACACCACCGCCGAGAAGGCGGTACGGCAGATGGTCCGTGAGGCGAACACGCTGCTGCGGCAGCCCAACCCGGTGGCCTGACCGAGCAGAAGGAGTAACCGACGTGACCACCACCACGCCCATCGGGGCCCCCGCCCCGACCGGCGAACCACCTGCCGCCCCGGCCCCCCGGCGCGGGGCCGGCCGCCGAGGACCCGGACCGCTCTTCGTCCTGCCCTTCGTCGTGCCCTTCGTCCTGTTCCTCGTGTGGCCCGTGGTCCAGGGCCTCTGGATGAGCTTCACCGACAGCTCGCTCGCGCTGCGTGCCACGTCCTTCGTCGGTCTCGACAACTACGCCGAGGCCTTCGGTGACCCGGATGTCTGGAGCAGCCTCGGCAACACGGTCTTCTTCACCGCGGCCTCCAGCGTCCCCCTGGTGCTGATAGCACTCGCCATGGCGCTCCTGGTGCACACCGGGCTGGCCGGGCAGTGGGCTTGGCGGCTGTCCTTCTTCGTGCCCTACCTGCTGCCGGTCACCGTGGTGACCCTGATCTGGACCTGGCTCTACCAGCCGGACGTCGGCCTGGGCAACGAACTGCTCGGCGCGCTCGGCCTCGAACCGGTCGGCTGGCTGTCCGACGAGGCCGTCGCCATGTGGTCGGTCGCCGCGCTCACGGTCTGGTGGACGGTCGGCTTCAACTTCCTGCTCTACCTGGCCGCCCTCCAGTCCCTGCCGACGGTCTTCGACGAGGCTGCCGCCCTCGACGGCGCGGGTGCCTGGCGCCGTCTGTGGTCCGTCACCCTGCCGCAGCTGCGCCGGACCACCGTCCTGGTCGCCATGCTCCAGGTCCTCGCGTCGCTGAAGGTGTTCGACCAGATCTACATCCTCACCAAGGGCGGCCCCAACGGTTCGACCCGGCCCCTCCTCGAATACGTCTACGACGTCGGGTTCACGGGGTACCGGCTGGGCTACGCCTCCGCCGTCTCCTACGTCTTCTTCGCCCTCGTCATCCTCGTCTCCCTCGCACAGCTCCGCCTCTTCCGCCAGGAGGACTGACCGATGTCCACCACCACTCCCCCCGTCGCGCGGCCGCGGCGCCGCCCGTCACGGGAACAGGCCGGCTCCCCGATGCTCCTCGGCCACGGCCGGCTGCCGCGCGTCCTGGCCGGCACGGCGCTCGCGGTGCTGGCGGCCGTCTGGCTGGTGCCGTTCCTCTGGGCGGTGGCCACCTCACTCCAGAGCGAGCAGGACGTGGCCAAGCCGGGGCTGTCACCCTTCAAGGGCGCCTTCACCCTGGACGCGTACCAGCAGATACTCGACCGCGGGAACGTCACGGTCTGGGCGGCGAACAGCTTCCTCGTGGCGGGGCTCGTCACGCTGATCACCGTCGTGATCTCCACACTGGCGGCCTACGGCTTCTCCCGGGGCACGTTCCGCGGCCGGCGCGCCCTGCTCGCCGTCACCGTGACCGCCGTCATGGTCCCGCCGCAGCTCCTCATCGTGCCGCTGTTCGAGCAGATGCTGATGTTCAACCTGGTGGACACCTACGCGGCGATGATCCTGCCCCAGGTGGTCGCGCCCATGATGGTGTTCATCCTCAAGAGGTTCTTCGACGGCGTGCCCAGGGAACTGGAGGACGCCGCCCGGCTCGACGGGGCCTCCGAACTCCGGGTCTTCCTCTCGGTCGTGCTCCCGCTGTCGCGGCCGATCGTGGCAGCCGTGTCGATCTTCGTGTTCATCGGCGCGTGGAACAACTTCATGTGGCCGTTCATCGTCACCAACGACCCCGGCCTGATGACGCTCCCCGTGGGACTGGCCACCGTCAAGGACGCCTTCGGCATCCAGTACGCCCAGGCCATGGCCTCGGCACTGCTCGCGGCGCTGCCGCTGGTCGTGGTGTTCCTCCTGTTCCAGCGGCGCATCGTCAGCTCGGTGGCCACCACCGGCCTCGGCGGTGCCTGACCGCCCCTCCTCCGTCCCTCCGTACCACCCGGGGCCGGCCGCCCGACGCCGGTCCGACGACTCACTGGAGCATGTGTGCCCACTCACTCCGTCCCTCGCCCGGAGTACCCGCGACCGCAGTTCGTCCGTCGCGACTGGCTCAACCTGAACGGCCTCTGGCAGTTCGAGACCGACCGGGGGGACAGCGGTCTCGAACGCGGTCTCCTCACCCGTGACCTGGACGGGCAGATCCTGGTCCCCTTTCCTCCCGAGTCCGAGCTGTCCGGAATCGGCGACACCGACTTCCTGGAAGCCGTCTGGTACCGCCGCGTCCTGACGGTGCCGGCCGACTGGGCCGGGCGCCGGGTCCTGCTGCACTTCGGGGCCGTCGACCACGACACCACCGTCTGGGCGAACGGCACCGAGGTGGCGCGCCATCGCGGTGGTTTCACCCCGTTCACCGCCGACCTCGGTGACATCGCGGGCTCCGGTGAGGACGTCGTCGTCACCGTCCGGGCCCGTGACACCCGTTCGGGCCCGCAGGCCCGCGGCAAGCAGGCCGTGAAGTACGCCAACCACGACTGCAACTACACGCGTGTCACCGGCATCTGGCAGACCGTCTGGCTGGAGCCGGTCCACGAGTCGCACCTGAGGCGTCCGCGGATCACCCCGGACCTGGCCGGCTCGGCCTTCCACCTGGAACTGCCGCTCTCCTCGAACCTGCCGGGCCACCGGGTGCGTGCCGTGCTGAGCGACGGGGACGGAGAGGTGTCCCGGGCCGAGGCCCGCGCCGACCTCGACCTCGCGCCCCGTCTCCACCTTCCGGTGCCGGCGGACAGGAGCCGCGAGTGGGGCCCCGAGGACCCGCACCTGTACGGCCTGCGGATCGAACTCCTCGACGGGCAGGGGGTGGTGCTCGACACGGTGGAGAGCTACGCCGGGCTGCGCGCCGTCGGTCTGCGGGGCAAGGCGGTCACTCTCAACGGGCGCCCCGTCTTCCAGCGCCTCGTCCTCGACCAGGGCTGGTACCCGGACGGGCTGATGACCGCGCCCACCGACGAGGCGCTCGTCCGCGACATCGAGCTCGCCATGGAGGCGGGCTTCAACGGGGCCCGGCTCCACCAGAAGGTCTTCGAGGAGCGCTTCCTCTACCACGCGGACCGCCTCGGCTACCTGGTCTGGGGCGAGTTCGGCGACTGGGGCTGCGAGACGGGCGGGTCCTCGGGCGACAACCAGCAGCCCGACGCCTCCTACGTCGGCCAGTGGCTCGAAGCCGTGGAGCGCGACTACTCGCACCCCTCGATCGTCGGCTGGTGCCCCCTCAACGAGACGTACCAGAAGCTGCACGACCGCATCACCGCCCTCGACGACGTCACGCGGGCCATGTTCCTGGCCACCAAGGCCCTGGACACCACACGCCCCGTGATCGACGCGTCCGGCTACGCCCACCGGGTCGCGGAGACCGACATCTACGACGCGCACAGCTACGAGCAGGACCCGGAGGCCTTCCGCCGGCAGATGTCCGGCCTGGCGAAGGGCGAGCCGTTCGTCAACGCCTACGAGAACGGGGCCGCCTACTCGCAGCCCTACCGGGGGCAGCCGTACTTCGTGAGCGAGTTCGGCGGCATCTGGTGGGACCCGGAGGCCGCGGCCGCGGAGTCGGGTGAGGACCGCAACGCCTCCTGGGGTTACGGCGAGCGGGTCCGCAACGAGGAGGAGTTCCACGCGCGCTTCAGCGGCCTCACCGGTGTGCTGCTCCAGGACCCCGACATGTTCGGCTACTGCTACACACAGCTGACGGACGTCTTCCAGGAGCAGAACGGCATCTACCGCTTCGACCGCGGCACCAAGCTCGACGTGGAACGCGTCCGCGCGGCGCAGTCGCGGACGGCCGCCATCGAGGAGCGGGACGGCAGCTGACGCCCCAGGACGACGAGCGCCGCCCCGGGGCCCGGGGCGGCGCTCCCCTGCGGAGGCCCGCTCGGCGCGCGCCTTCCCCGGCAGGTGGGTACGAACGCCGCGTCCGGCTCCGGTCCCGCGCCGCGATCCGCCCGTGCGGCCGGTCGCCGCGCGGCACACGGGATGCCGCCCGCCGGAGACGAGGCGGGCGGCTCATACACGGATCCTCTGCCGCGGGTTTCCCGGCGTTCCCGCGCTCAGCGCGCGAGCCGGCCCATCAGCGCCGAGGCGCAGACGATGCCCACGACCGCCGCCAGACACAGCACACCGAAGTCCAGGGGCAGGTGCGCCGGGGTTCCGATCAGCAGACCGCGAAGGGCGTCGACCTCGTAGCTCAGCGGGTTGGCGCGGCTCACCGCCTGGAGCCAGCCCGGCATCAGGGCCACCGGGTAGAGCGCGTTGGACGCGAAGAACAGCGGCATGGTGATCGCCTGTCCGATACCCATCAGCCGGTCCCGGGTGAGCACGATGCCCGCGATGCTCATCGACAGGCAGGCGAAGAACGCCGATCCCAGGACGACCACCACGACGACCCCGGCCAGCCGCAGCGGGTTCCAGGTGAGCGCCACACCCAGAGCGGCGGCGATCAGGACGACCACCACGGCCTGGATCACCGCTTTGACCCCGGCGGCGAAGGCCTTGCCGGTGACCAGCGCGGCACGTGGGGTGGGGGTGACGAGGAGTTTGTTCAGGACCCCCGCGTCCCGCTCCCAGATGATCTGGATGCCGTAGAAGATGGCGATGAACATGGCGGACTGGGCGATGATCCCCGGCGCGAGAAAGTCGAGATAGGGCAGCTTCCCGGTGGGGATCGCATGGAGCCGGGTGAAGGTCTCACCGAAGATCAGCAGCCAGAGCGCGGGCTGGATCGCCCTGGTGTACAGCTCGGTACGGTCGTGGCGGAGTTTCTGGAGTTCCACCGCGCACATGGCGGCCACCCGCGCGGGCAGTACGGCCCAGCCGGTGCGCGCCCGCGAGGGCTCGATCGGCAGCGGGTCCGGTTCAGCCGAGGCGCGACGCCGTACGGCGGGTGCTGCGCACATCACGGAATTCGCCTCCTGCGTGATCGTCGTCGAGGCCGCTGCCCGCGTAGTGGCGGAAGACGTCCTCCAGCGTGGCCGCGCGGTCGGTGCCGGCCGGCCGGTCCAGGCCGGAGGTCAGACTGTCCGGGGTGCCGAGCGCGCGGATCGTCCCCTGGTGCATCAGGGCGAGACGGTCGCAGTACTGGGCGGCCTCGTCCATGTAGTGGGTGGTGACCAGGACGGTCATCCCGGTCGCGGCGCGGACCTCGTTCAGCCGCTCCCATACGCTGGTGCGGGCGATCGGGTCGAGACCGATGGTCGGCTCGTCCAGGATCAGCAACCGGGGCGCGCTGACCAGGGCCTGCGCGAGTTCGAGCCGGCGGATCATGCCGCCGGAGTACGTCCCCGCCATCCGGTCGGCGGCCTCGCCGAGACCGACCGCGTCCAGCGCCTGCGTCACTCTCGGGGCGCGCTTCCGGCGTGGCACGTCGTAGACGCGTGCGAAGAGGGTGACGTTCTCACGTCCGGTGAGGGCCGCGTCCGCGGAGAGCTGCTGGGGGACGTAGCCGAGCAGTCGCCGGACCCTCATCTTCTCCCTGGTGACGTCGTGGCCGAAGACCCGGACCGCCCCGGACGCGACGGGAAGGAGGGTGGTGATCACCCTGATGGTGGTGGTCTTCCCCGCTCCGTTGGGTCCGAGCAGGCCGAAGACCTCACCCGCGGTGACCGAGAAGTCCACACCGTCCACCGCGCGGGTGGCGCCGAAGCGGTAGACCAGTCCGGTGCAGTCGATGGCGTTGCGGGTCATGGCCGGATCACCTCCGGGTGTGCGATTCCTCGTGGAGCAGGGCGGCGAGCGCCCGGAGCGCGGGCAACGCCGTTGCCAGGGCTGCGCGGTCCTGTGCGGACAGCCGCTTCCACTGCTCGCGGTAGAGGGCGGCCCTGCGGTCGTCCCATTCCCGCAGCCGCCGGCCGGCCTCGGGTGTGACACGCAGCAGCGCGGCGCGGCGGTCCTGCGGATCGGGGACCCGGGACAGCAGTCCCCTGCCGGTGAGCTGGCGGACCAGGGTGGACACCGAGTTGCCGGCGAGGCGGAGTTCGGCCGCCGCCGACGACACCCGGATGCCCGGGTTCGACTGGACCAGCCGCAGCAGTTCGGCCTGGGCCACCGGCAGGGGCGGGCCGGTCAGACCACCGCGCAGGCTACGGCGGGCCAGCCGGTTGACACCGACCAGTGCCTCGCCCAGCTCCTTCGCGAGATCCTTGTCCGACATGTCTCCCATATTACCTCTTATGCAGAGGTAACCAGGGGCCCGCCGAGCCCGGACGCAGGGCCGTCCGGCCGGCCCGGACGCCGCCGGGTCGCGGGTGAGCGGCGGCGTTACGGTGGAGGGAAGGGTGATCGCGGATGTCCGGCTCCCGGTTGCGGTCCCACCGCGTGGCGGCGTGCGCAGCCTCGGGAATGCCGGGCACGCGAGAGCCGTACGCCGAGGAGGTGCGGCCGCGATGGATTCGGAACGCGCCGAGCGCATGGTGTCGGCACTCCGTGAACGCAGGGTGATGGCCCACGTCGTCCAGGCAGGTGTCTACGAGTTCGGCATACGTGTCGTCCTGGGCGAGGGGATCGAGGCGCTGTGGGACGTCGACGGAGCCGCCGGACTCGACGCGGAGATCGTCGGGGAGGGAGTCCTGATCGGTTTCGTCCCGCATGTGCCCGGTTCCGAGGAGTTCACCGAGCAGCAGTTGGTGGACACCATCGCGCGGACCGTCTACTCCCCCGAAGGGCTCCGCCCGCCGACGGACGCACCCCTCGCGCACGAGGGCGGTGCGCGCGCACCGAATCCCTCCGCCCCGCGCCCCGCGAACCCGCCGGCCCCGGTGGCCCGGTACCAGCGCCGCGCGCACTGGATCCGGCGGCACCGGAAGTAGACCTGCCCCGCCCCCGTTGCCGTTCCCGCTCTCGCTCTCATTCTCGTTCTCGTTCTCGTTCTCGTTCGAACAGGGGCGGGGAGGTGTGTCAGTGAGCGCGGACGTTCTCCGGCCCGACACCTTTGCTCCTGACCGGAGTTCCGTCCGGGGCGAACACGTGGCGGAAGGAGAAGGCGTGCGGCACGGGGCCGTGGTCGCGGAGGTGTTCCAGCCTGGAGACCCCGTCCCGCCAGGTGGGTATCAGGTCGTCGAGGACCCACCAGCACACGTGGCTCGGGTGTCCTGACCGCTCGAACCAGTCGTGACGCCGGTTCAGCGCCTCGCGGTGCAGACCGGTGTAGACGGCGTCGAACGCGGAGCCCGGATCGGTCCAGAGCGAGAGGGTCGCGGCCAGGGCGGTGCTGTCCGCCGTACGGCCTTTGCCGTACCAGTCCGGTACGGCGAACTCTCCCCACGCACCCCAGTCCGCCTCGAAGAGCACACCCTGGTCGCCGTCCGCCGCTTCGGCACGCGCGAGGTATCCGGGGTGCTGGCTGATCTTCCGGTAGACGGACCCACCGATGTCGTAGAACTCGCGCGTGAGAGGTGCGGTATCGGCGAGAGGTGACTTCAGGACGCCGAATGTGTACAGAGCAAGATGAGGCACGTGTCTCTCCCTGGTCGGGGCTGCCTGGCAGTTCGGTGGCTCACCCACGGGGGCTCGGGGGCGGGGGCCCGTCCCGTCGTGAGGGGGTCCGGCGTGGGGGAACCCCCGTGTGACCGTGGACGGCCACCGGAGGCGAGGCAAAGGTAACCGGCTCTGCGAGCCATGTCGACGTTGCGGATTCCCCGCCGAAGTGGCTTCGCGCACGGGTTCATGTGCGCGCCGGGACGGTTGCACCGCGTGCTGCCCCGGGAGTCCGGACCGGCACGGCGCATTCCGGAGCGGTATCGACACCCGCGCTCCCATGGGTGTGCCGCGCCACCGGGGGTGTCGCCGACGCCGACCGGGCCGGATGACGGTGCGGCCGGGTTCACCGCCGGAGTGCGGTTGCCCCCCGCCTGGCAGTTCGCACGGGCCGGCCCGGACACCGGGCCGTGGAGATACCGGGCGGGAGAGAGGGATCGGGAGGCCGCACCCGGCTCCTCGGCCGGGCCGCTGCCCAACACCTGGGCCTGCGCGCGAGGTGTGGGCCGACGGCGGCTGCGGTCGACACCTCGCCGCGCAGCCAGCCGCCCCGGGCATCCTCCCGGGGACCACCGCGCGCGCCCGGGGGCGGGGGGATCCACGCAGGTACCGGGACGACGGACGGTGGAGCGGACCTGCGGTCGGCCGATGCCGCACCGCAGCCCTGGCCGCGACCGCGCACCCGTCCCCTGACCGCCCGCACGGAAAGAGGGCTCGGCCAGGGCGGGTTCAGGACCCGGCGGCGGCCTTCTCGATACGGGGGACGAAGAACTCGGCCAAGGAGTGGAGGGTTCCCGGGTCCAGGGAACTGCCTCCCCAGTCCTCCAGGCGCACCTCGGCGACGACCGTACCCAGGCAGAGAGACAGGAAGATGTTGTCCAGGCCACCGGCGTTGCGGTAGTAGCTGTGGCTCTCGACGCCGGGGAGAGGAGGCACCTTCGCCTGCTCGTAACGGGCCGCCCACTTCTTCCTCGCGCCGCACGCGGCCTCCGCGTCGCCCCTGTCGGCGAAGGCTTCGATCTCGAAGCCGGCGAGCTCTCCACCCCCTTCGAACGACACCGAGCCACGCGCCACGCGGGCGCAGTCCCACGCCGACTCCGCGCCGCATTCCGCCGCAGGTGTGGGATCTTCGTCGACAGAGGCGTTGCCGTCCTTGGGCGTCCAGCCCTTCAAGGACTCCCGGTCGGGGAGCGCCTGGCGCAACAGCGCCTCGGTGTCGAAGACGGTGTCGAAGTCGGCCTTGCCGCCTTTCCCTTCGCCCGCGTCCGCTGCCGCGCTCGTGGTCGCTCCTGGCGCCGACGGAGCGCCCGTCGGACCTGAACCACCGCCTTCACAGGCGGTGGCGAGGACCGCCAGCGCCACCAGTGCTGCCGCCATCGGCGCCGTCGTGGACCTCAACCGCATGGCCCGCTCCCCCATCTGGACTGAACAGCTCCCCGAAGTGACTTACCGTCAGTCAATCTTTTCAGCCGTCCCACGGGACGGGCAACGCGCCCCGCCGTGCTGTCGCGATCGACAACTCAGGCTTGTACGGGGGCCCTTGGGCCTCCCGCGCCGGGAACCCACCGGGACCGGCGCCGTTCCCGTACCGGCGTGCCGTACAGGGCGGGCGGCCTGGCACCGCCGGAGCGGGGCACCGCCCTCGCGAATCACACGGAACAGTGTGACTCGGACATCCTCTCCCGCTGCCCCCGCACGGCGGGACCAGGGCCGCAGCGCCTGCCCGTAGCGCCCGACCGCACACTGACTGCCCGAACTATGGTGTCCCGCCACATACGCCCCTGACCTGCCCCTTCCTACGGTGTGGCGACACAGAAACGTCCCCGCCGACTGTCCGGAAGTGGTATTCATGGCCGCCCCAGCAACCGCTCCCCCGCCTCCCTCGAACCTCCGCCGCATCGTCGCCGCGAGCCTCGTCGGGACCACGGTGGAGTGGTACGACTTCTTCCTCTACGGCTCCGCCGCCGCGCTGGTCTTCAACAAGCTGTTCTTCCCCGAGTCCGACCCGCTCGTCGGCACCCTGCTCTCCTTCCTCACCTACGCCGTGGGCTTCGCCGCACGCCCCATCGGCGCCCTGGTGTTCGGCCACTACGGAGACCGTCTCGGGCGCAAGAAACTGCTGGTGCTGAGCCTGCTGATGATGGGCGGCGCGACCTTCGCCATCGGGCTCCTGCCGACGCACGCCACCATCGGTTCCGCCGCGCCCGTGCTGCTGACCGTCCTGCGCCTGGTGCAGGGGTTCGCCCTCGGCGGCGAGTGGGGCGGCGCCGTGCTGCTCGTGTCGGAACACGGTGACGCCCGGCGGCGTGGCTTCTGGGCGTCATGGCCCCAGACGGGCGCGCCCGCCGGGCAGTTGCTCGCCACCGCGGTGCTCTCCGCCCTCACCGCGCTCATGTCCGAGTCCTCGTTCGAGGCGTGGGGGTGGCGGATTCCCTTCCTGCTCTCCGGTGCGCTCGTGGTCCTGGGGCTGTGGATCCGTCTCTCCGTCGACGAGTCGCCCGTCTTCAAGGCGGCGCTCGCCCAGGCCGAACAGCGCAAGGCCGCCGCCGCCCCCGCCGAGAAGATGCCGCTGGTCGCGGTCCTGCGCCATCACTGGCGCGACGTGCTGATCGCCATGGGCGCGCGGATGGCCGAGAACATCAGCTACTACGTGATCACCGCGTTCATCCTGGTGTACGCGACCACCTCGGCGGAGCTGAGCAAGCAGACGGCGCTCAACGCCGTACTCGTCGCGTCCGCCGTGCACTTCGCCGTGATCCCGCTGTGGGGGGCGCTGTCCGACCGGGTGGGGCGCAGGCCCGTCTACCTGGTGGGCGCCGTCGGCGTGGGCCTGTGGATGTTCCCGTTCTTCGCGCTGATCGACAGCAGGAGCTTCGGGAGCCTGCTGCTCGCCGTCACCGTCGGACTGGTCTTCCACGGCGCGATGTACGCACCGCAGGCGGCCTTCTTCGCGGAGATGTTCGCCACGCGGATGCGCTACTCGGGAGCGTCGATCGGCGCCCAGTTCTCCTCGGTGGCCGCAGGGGCACCGGCACCCCTGATCGCCACGGCGCTGCTTGCGGACTTCGGCAGTTCCACGCCGATCTCGCTGTACGTCATCGCCGCCGCCCTCGTCACCGTGCTGGCGATCCTCTGCGCGAAGGAGACCAGGAGCCGGGACCTCACGGACATCGAGCCGGACGCGGGCCGGCGGTCCGCGGACCCCGCGGCTCAGCCCGCCGACGTCCGTGGCGTCTGAGCCGACGGCACGGAAGGGCCCGCCTCCGCCGTGTGCGGGGAGGCGGGCCCTCCGGTTCAGGCCTCGGGGGTCGGCGCGAACCAGGTGGGGCCGTCCGTGAGGGACTGCTCGATCCGGAACAGCGAGAACGCGTCCAGCGGGGGCAGCGCGTCGGCGTCGAACCACGCGACCTCCAGCGACTCGTCGTCGTTCACCCGCGCCTCGCCGCCGGTGGCGCGGCAGCGGAAGGTGATGTCGACGTACTGGCACCGGTCGCCGTTGGGGTACTGCACCGGCTTCAGCGCCTGGGTGAGCACGACCCGCTCGGCGACGCAGCGCACCGCCGTCTCCTCGTACACCTCACGCTCCGCCGTGGCCGCGGGCTCCTCGCCCGGCTCTCCGATCCCGCCGACGACCGACCACCTTCCGGTGTCCGCGCGCCGTCCGAGCAGCACCCTGCCGTCGTCGTCGAAGACGACCGCGCTGACGCCCGGGAGCAGCAGCAACTGGTGTCCGGCGGTGGCGCGGATGTCACGGATGAAGTCTGGAGTAGCCATGCGAGGAGACTACGCGGCGGCCGTGGCGTCCTCCCCCGGGCCGGCCGCCCCGTCCTTCCGCCTCCCGCGCGCACGCACGGCCCGGGCCGTCGCCCAGCCGAGACCGCCCAGCGCGAGCAGGGCCAGGACGCCCTCGGGCAGCGTGCCCAGCCGGGTGGCGGGTGTGAGCGAGGACCGCAGGGGCACCTCGTCGACCAGGGCGTCCGGGGTGAACATCTTCGTCTTCTCCACGACCGTGCCGTCCGGCCGGATCACCGCGCTGACGCCGCTGGTGACCGGCACGACGACGGACCGCCCGTGCTCGACCGCCCGCACCTGGCTCATCGCCAGCTGTTGGTAGGTCATCTCGCTGCGCCCGAAGGTCGCGTTGTTGCTCGGTACGGCGATCAGCTGCCCGCCGTCCTTGACGGTGTCGCGTACGGCGTCGTCGAAAGCGGCCTCGTAGCAGGTCACGAGGCCGACCTTTGTGCCGGCCAGGTCGAACACGCCGACCTTGCCGCCCGGGCCGAAGTCCCGCTGCACACGGTCGACGTCCTTGCTGAAGATGCGTGCGACGGACCGCATGGGCATGTACTCGCCGAACGGCTGGATGTGCCGCTTGTCGTACGTCTCCACGGGACCCTTCCCGGGGTCCCACTGGATGAGGGTGTTGCGCAGCGGCCCGGTGTCGGGGGTGAGGACGGCGCCGATGACGGTGGGGGCGCCGATGGCCCGGACGGCCCGGTCGATGGCGTCGCGGGCGTCGGCGTTGCGGTAGGGGTCGAGGTCGGAGGAGTTCTCCGGCCACAGGACGAAGTCGGGCTGGGGCACCTTGCCGGCCTTCACGTCCCGGGCGAGCTGCTCCGTCCGGTTCGCGTGGTTGTCCAGGACCGCCCTGCGCTGGGAGTTGAAGTCCAGTCCCAGCCGCGGCACGTTGCCCTGGATCGCTGCGACCGTGGCCGTGCCGTCCTCGGGTGAGTCGTCCACGAGCGGGAGCGCGGCGAGCGCCGCGACGACCGGGGCGGCCACGGTGACGGCCGCGGCGACGACGGCGGAGCGGGGCACCGTGCCGGCGGCACGGTGGCGGCGGACCTGCCGGGCCGCCTCCAGCAGCCCGAAGCCGCAGAGCACGACGGCGAACGAGAGCAGGGGGGTGCCGCCGAGGGCGGCGAGCGGCAGGAACGCGCCGTCGGCCTGGCCGAAGGCGATCTTGCCCCAGGGGAAGCCGCCGAACGGGACGCGGGCGCGGATCGCCTCGTCCAGGGTCCACACGGCCGCCGCCCACACGGGCCAGTACGGGAGCCGGGAGACGGCGGCGATGCCGACGCAGCCGACGGCGATGAACAGCGCTTCGGCGCACGCGAGCGCCAGCCAGGGAACGGGGCCGACCTCCTCCCCCGTCCAGTGCAGCAGCGGCAGCATGAAACCGAGGCCCGCGAGGAGGCCGAGGCCCAGTGCCGCGCGCACTCCGCGTGCCGTCAGCACCCAGCCGAGCAGGGCGAAGCCGGGAAGGACCAGCCACCACAGGGGCCGGGGCGGGAAGCTCGCGTAGAGCAGCGCACCGGACAGCACGGCAGCGGCCGGACGGGCGAGCCGCGGCCACAGCTTCCTGCTGCGGGACGCGGGGGCGGGCGGCGGTTCGACGGTGGTGATGGTGGCGCTCACCCGCCGGAGTCTACGGTGGGCCGCTGTGAGGGGCGGCGACCGCTCCGGGGACGGGACGTCCGGGCCGGGCCGGACCGGCTCAGGGTGCCGTGGTCCGTCCGGCGGCCGTCAGGTGCAGGCGGTCACGGATGAAACGCACGGCGGCCTCGGCGTCGTCGACCGTGACGGTGAAGGTCCTGCCGTCCCCCAGCCGGAGCACCAGCCCCTCCCCCCGGCGTACGACGACGGCGGTGCCCTGGTCGGGGCGCCAGCGGTAGCCCCAGCCGCCCCACTGGCGCGGGGTGACCTTGGGCGCGAAGTCCGCTCCCACCACGTGGGTGAGCAGGATGCGGCGCCGGGGGAGCCCGGCGTGACCGCAGCGCACCTCCAGGGCGTCGCCGTCGACCTTGACGGCGACGTGGACGAAGGCGAGGGTGCCGAAGAGGATCAGGAGTCCGGCGGCGACGCAGCCGATGACGGACATGAGCAGCGGGGCGAACCCGCCGCCCCACGCCGAGTCGACAGCCAGCTCGATGCCGAGCGCCAGGCACCCCGCTCCCACGGCCGCGAGCAGCCACTGGAAGCGGTTGGTGGCCCGTCCCGTCCAGACCGTGCTCGGGGCCTGGCTCGAACCGTGCCGCGCTTTACGGGGGTGGTCCGTCATGCCTTGCAGCGTACCCACGTTCCGCACGCGGGGAGCGGGCGCGAGGGTCCGGCGGGGCGCCGCGCGGGGTCAGATCGCGGGGCTGACCGCCTTGAGGAGCCTGCCCTCGGCATAGCCCAGAGCGGGTTCGTGCAGGTCGGCGACGTGTCCGGCGAGGAGGACCGTGAGGGTGCCGACCGGTTCGGCCGACGGAGCGGGTGCCGACCCGATACGGCGCAGTGCCTGTGCCGCGACCGCGTCGGCGGAACCGTGCAGGACGAGCGGCGAACGGCCGGTCCGGCCGCGCTCGACGGCGGCGCGGATGCATCCGGCCACCAGCTCGTAGTGGGTGCAGCCGAGGACGACGTCCGTGACACCGGCCGGCGTGAGCGCGGCGGCAGCGGCGACCGCGCGGTCGATCGCGTCCTCGTCGGCGTGCTCGACGGCGTCGGCGAGGCCGGGGCAGGGCACCTCGGTCACGTCCACGGCCCGCGCGAAGTCGTCGATCAGCCCGCGCTGGTAGGGGCTTCCGGTGGTCGCCGGGGTGGCCCAGATGGCGAAGGGGCCGCCGCCCGCGGCGGCCGGCTTGATCGCGGGCACCGTGCCGATGACCGGCAGGCCGGGCTCCAGCGCGGCCCGCAGGGTGGGAAGGGCATGCACGGACGCGGTGTTGCAGGCGACGATCAGGGCGTCCGGCCGGTGGGCGGCGGCCGCCTCGGCCACGGCGAGCGCCCGGCGGGTCACGTCCTCGGGGGTGCGCGGTCCCCAGGGCATGGATCCGGGGTCCGAGGACAGCACCAGATCGGCGTCCGGCCGCAGTCGGCGTACCGCGGCCGCTGCCGCGAGCAGGCCGATTCCCGAGTCCATGAGTGCGATCTTCACCCGGTCACCATAGTCGACAGCCCTTGCGGCACCGCCGGAGTGGGGCACACTTCGACGGATGAGCGCCGTTGCCTGGATCGCCGTGGGTTCACTGACCGTGTGGGTGTGGCTGCTGCTGGGCCAGGGCTTCTTCTGGAGGACCGACCAGCGGCTGCCCGGACGGCGCGAGGACCCTTCGCGCTGGCCTTCGGTGGCGGTGGTCGTACCCGCCAGGGACGAGGCCGAGGTCCTGCCGACGAGTCTGCCGTCCCTGCTCGCCCAGGACTATCCGGGTGACGCGGAGATCATCCTCGTCGACGACTGCAGCGGCGACGGCACGGGCGACCTCTCCCGCGCGCTGTCCGAGCGGTACGGGGGGCTGCCGCTGACGGTGGTGACACCCGGTGAGCCCGAGCCGGGGTGGACGGGCAAGCTCTGGGCCCTGCGGCACGGGATGGCGCAGGCCCGGCGGCGGAAGCCCGAGTTCCTGCTGCTGACGGACGCCGACATCGCCCATGAGCCGGACAGTCTGCGGGAACTGGTCACCGCGGCCGGGACCGAGGCGGCGGGCGGGTTCGACCTCGTCTCGCAGATGGCACGGCTGCGGGTCACGAGCACCTGGGAGCGGCTGCTCGTCCCGGCCTTCGTCTACTTCTTCGGGCAGCTGTACCCGTTCCGCCGGGTGAACGGCACGGGGTCGCGGACCACCGCGGCGGCGGGCGGCTGCGTGCTGCTGCGTGCCGGGGCCGCCGAGCGGGCGGGGATCCCGGAGTCCATCCGGCAGGCGGTGATCGACGACGTGTCGCTGGCACGTGCGGTGCGGCGCAGCGGCGGGCGCATCTGGCTGGGGCTCGCCGACCGGGTGGACAGTGTGCGGCCCTACCCCCGTCTGTCGGACCTGTGGCGGATGGTCGCGCGCAGCGCGTACGCCCAGCTGCGGCACAGCCCGACGCTGCTCGCCGGTACGGTCCTGGGTCTGGCCCTGGTCTACGTCGTACCCCCCGTCACCCTGGTCACCGGGCTGCTGACGGGCGACCCGGTGGCGGCGGTGGCGGGCGGGGCCGCCTGGGCGGTGATGGCCGGCACCTACATGCCGATGCTGGGGTACTACAGGCAGTCCTTCTGGCTGGCGCCCCTGCTGCCCTTCACCGCGGTCCTCTACCTCCTGATGACGGTGGATTCGGCGGTGCAGCACTACCGGGGGCTCGGCGCGGCCTGGAAGGGCCGTACGTACGCCCGTCCCGAGGCCGCACCGGAACCCTGAGGCCGGCCCGCCGGAGCGGCGGCGAACAGCGGGGTCACTTGCGCCCGGGGGTCCAGTTCATGCCCCACCCGTACGCGGCGTCGATGGTCCGCTGGGGGCTCACACCGCGCTGCGGGACGAGGTAGCGGGCCTCGCGCTGCACGGTGAGGTCTCCCCCGTCGCCGGTGATGAGCGCGAGCGCGCACACGGTGGAGGGCACGGTGCACTCGTCGAGGGAGAATTCGATGGGCGCGCCGTTCTGCGGCTGGAGGGTGACGGTGGCGTGCAGGTCGGCGAAGCTCCGGGCGCCCTCGTAGATGGTGACGAAGATGAGGACACGGCGCAGCCGGTGCTTGTGGTCGAGGCTGACGGTGAGGTTCTCGCCGCTGGAGACCGCACCGGTGCGGTCGTCGCCGTCGAGGTGGATGTACGGCGGCATCCGGAGGGAACCGAAGGCGTTCCCGAGCGCCTGCACGACTCCCTTGCTGCCGTCGGTGAGTTCGTACAGTGCGCAGAGATCCAGGTCCAGGTCCGCGTGCATGGCCACGGCCCTGCCGAGTTTGGCCCCCCAGCCCTTGAACTGCTTGCGCACCTCCCAGTTGAGGTTGACGCGCAGCGTGCCGGACGTGCCGCCCTGCTTCGAGAGGGAGACCGAGGGGGCCTCCTTCGTCAGCGTGACCTTGGTCAGCCTCACGGGCTGCGTGACGGGGGGCGCGGGCGGCGGGCTGGCGGGAGCCGGCGGGGTGGCCGGGGGCGCGGGGGGCCGGGGGGCGCTCTGCGGCTGCTGGGGAGGGGGTGACTGCTGGGGCGCCCGGGGAGGCGGCGTCTGCTGCGGCTCGTCGACGGAGATGCCGAAGTCCGTCGCGAGGCCCGCGAGCCCGGCGTCGTACCCCTGCCCCACGGCCCTGAACTTCCAGGCGCCCTGACGGAGGTAGAGCTCGCCGAGGATGAACGCGGTCTCGACGGTGGCGTCCGCGCTGTCGAAGCGCGCGATCTCGGAGCCGTTCGCCGCGTCCACGATCCTGACGTGGAGGCCGGCCACCTGTCCGAAGGTGCCGCCGTCCGCCGAGGCGGCGACCACGACGCGGTCGATCGCCGGCTCGATCCGCGCGAGGTCGACGGCGAGGCTGTCGGTAACGGTGTCACCGGCCGTCCGCTTGCCCTCGTGCCGCACGGCACCGGACGCGTGCTGCGGCTGGTTGTAGAAGACGAAGTCCGCGTCGTCGCGCACCCTTCCCGCCACCAGGAGCAGCGCCGAGGCGTCCACGTCGGGTGTGCCGGGCGCGGTGCGCCAGCCCAGTTCGACCCGCACGTCCTGGGCCGGCACCGCGACGTTGGTTCCCTTTTGCATGGTCATGCTCGCCCCCATCACGCGTCCGGCCGGAGCGTTTCCCGCCGGCCTGGTCTCCGGTCCGCCGAAATGCCCTCGGTCCCGGCGGGAGAGGCCCGGCGATCCGGCCGGTGCCCCTCCGTGAACTCCCTCTTTACACGATCACGGCGCGGCCCGGTGTCAGCCCATTCTGCCAAGTACCCCCGGACCGGGGAACGCGGCCCACCCCCGGATCACGAAGGACCTCGCCGCGTGCTGGGCATCGGCTGACCGCTCGACGCCGGTCACGACCGCTTTCCCCGGACCTGCTCTCCGGCCGGTCGGAGGCTCAACAGGAAGCGCTACTGAACGAGTTCAGGAAACTGGACGTTCGCTATCCCCCGTGCGCGACTACGCGCCGACCCAGGAGTACCGAGGCAATCGCTGCAATTCGATCTGACCGCTTCCTCGGAGGCGCCGGGGAGTTCCACCTTTCGTGGAGCGAGCGCGACGCATGACGTCCTCCGGGATCGGACGCGAACGCGACAGGACCACCGGGGCGGGGGCGTGACGGCCGATCCCCGGCGGACGCCCGGGCGGCAGGGCGCGTGAGCGCCGCTCGAACGACTCCGTCGTCCACACGCATCAGCACCTGGAGGGCGAGCGCGTCCACGACCTGCGCGGCGGGAAGCCCGTGCTCCACCGCCGGACGACGGAGGGGTGGACTGGGACGAGGCCAGCCTCTGCGGTTCGGTCAGGGACGTCGCGGCCGGCGCGTCCAGCGCCTCCCCGGCCTCGCCGGCGAGGCGCTGCCCCACGAGGCGTTCATCCACCGTGAACGGACGCTCCGGCGGAACGTCTTCTTCCTGGGAACCGGGGCGGTCCGGCGAGGGGTCGGTGATCGCCCGGGCCCGTTCGCGGTACCCGGATCCCACCTTCCACACGGCGGACCCGGTCGACGGCCTCGGGGCTGCCCGGACGGTCGCCGGATACGACGCCATGGTCGCCGGGCTCCCGCCGCGGTGCCTCGCGGATCCCGACGGACTGCCGAGGGACGCGTCCGTCGCCGCGCGTCCGGGAGGGCGGAGCGCGACAGGAAGGCCACCGGCCGCCTGGAGCACGGCCCCGGGTCCTCCCGGACTTCGGCGGGCACCGGTACTTCCACCGGCCCGTCAGCTGGCAGGTCAACTCCTCCGCCCGGTACGGACCGCGTCCGGACGACATGCGGGAGCCGCCCCGGCGCCGTGACACGGTCGGGGACAGGGAGCGCGGCAAGTGGACCGCGTTCGGGAAGTGGTGGAGCACCGTCCCTGTGCTCCCCGGGCTCTGCTTCCGCACGGCCGCCGCCGGCCGACCGGAGCCGCCGGGCCGGTCCTCCGCCGCGCCGCCGGCAGGGTGAACGGGTGCGCCGCGGTTACCGATCGGCGATCTCCCGATAAAGCCGTGAAGCACCGTACGCCGGGCCCGAAGTGCCTCCCGGTCCGCGCGGACAGCAATCGGGAGCCGTCCTTTGCGGTTCCTGTCAGCCGCAGGGTCCACCAGGGAAAAACCCCCGTTGTTAACAGAGGCTTTACCCATGTCCAGGCAGGTCAGGCCGACAAAAGCAGCGTAAAACGGATAACCCCAAGATTGGGGCTCCCCAACCGGCACATCGTGGGCTTAACTTATGTGTCATGACCTCCCCCCGCTCCACCTACGGCAGCGGCTACTACGCCGCGCCGTCGTTCCCCGACACCCCGATCTACGACTCCCTGGTCGCCGAGCGGGGTACCCCTCAGATCGCGCCGATCCGGGTCCCCGCCGCCTACGACACCGGGAACAGCTATCTTCCGGCGCTGCCGTCGGCGCTCCCGGCGCTGCCCGCCGGCCCGTCGCAGCAGACCGGTTCCGGTTCCTACGGCTACCCGCAGCCGGCGGCGCAGCCGCAGTACCAGAGCGCCGGGATGCAGCAGGCGCCGATGATGCAGCCCGCACAGCTGCAGCACGCCCCGGCGCCGTACATCCCGCAGCAGCCGTCGGCCCCCCGCGGGTACCAGCAGCAGCCGCAGCAGCCGCAGCGTCCCGGCACGGGGTACGAGGCGATGCGCCCCGCGTCCCCGCGGCCCGCGCCCGCCCCGGCTCCGGCGCAGTCGCCGTACGAGGACCCGTATAACCGCCCGTACCAGGGCCGGGGGTACTGACGGGCGTCGCCGCCCACGGCCGGTGACGGCTGGCAGGATGGAGGCATGCGTCCTCCCGCACTCGGTGCTGTATACATCCACCCGGTCAAATCGCTGGCCGCGCGGGCGGCCGACGAGGCCGTCGTCGAGCCGTGGGGACTCGACGGCGACCGCCGCTGGATGCTGATCGACATCGGGAACAAGGTGGTCACACAGCGTCAGCGGCCCGAGATGGCGCGGCTGTCCGCCGATCACCTGCCCGGTGGCGCGGTGGTCCTGTCGGCGCCGGGGAGCCCGTCGCTGAGGGTGGAGGTGCCCGAGCCGGTCCGCACGGTGGTAGCGGAGCTGCACCGGGACAAGGTCGAGGTGGTGGTGGCCGCGGGGGCCGCACACGCCTGGTTGGGCGCGCGCCTCGGTGCGGAGGTCCGGCTCGTCCATCTCGACGCGCCGTCGCACCGCAGGCCCGTCGATCCGGAGTTCGGCCGGCCGGGCGAGACGGTGTCGCTCGCCGACGGCTACCCGCTGCTCCTGACCACGTGTGCCTCTCTGGACGCGCTCAACTCGCTGGTGGCCCGGGGGGACCATCCGGACGAGGGGCCGCTTCCGATGGACCGGTTCCGGCCGAACGTGGTCGTGGACGGCACGGCGCCCTGGGCCGAGGACGGCTGGGGGCGGATCGCGATCGGGGAGGTCGCCTTCCGTGTCGTGAAGCCGTGCGGGCGCTGCGTCGTCACGACCACCGACCAGCGGACGGCGGAGCGGGGCAAGGAGCCGTTGCGCACCCTCGCCGCGCACCGCAGGGTCGGCAGGCATCTCCTCTTCGGCCAGAACCTGGTCCCGGAGGGCACGGGGACGATCCGGGTCGGGGACCCGGTGCGCGTGCTCGGATGACCGCGCGGATTCCGCCGGGACGCCGGAACTCGACCGGCCGCAGGGCCCGTTGGCGGCGTGAGGTTGCTCTCTCTTCGTCGCCGGACGAGGCATTCGCCGCCCTGCCGGGTTATCACGGACAGGGAAGGGGGTGCATGACTGTGCGAGCGGTTCTGGGAATCCGGCGGTGGCGGCGCAATCCCGTGTGCCGCGCCACCGACCGTCACGAGGCGTGGGTGGCGCTCGTCGCGCTGTCGCTGATGCTGCTCGCGGCCCCGGCACTGGGCTGGAAGGCCGGTGCGCTCACGGACGAGGCCCTCCAGCGCACCGTGCGGGCCCAGCACGACCAGCGGCGTCTCACCACGGCCGTCGTGGTCCGCCCCGCGACGGGCACGTCCCGGTTCGCCCAGGACCCCGAAACGGCGGTCACCGAGGGCTCCATGCGTACGTCGGTGGTGGCCGACTGGCTCGCGCCGGACGGTACGGCACGCACCGGCACCGTGTCGACGGCGTCCACGCACACGGCCCCCGGCGCCCGGATCCGGATCTGGACCAATGACCGGGGCCATCCGTCGATGCGCCCCATGGACACCTCCACGGCCCACACCCACGCGGCGCTCGCCGGCATCGGTGCGGCGCTGCTCGCCGGAGGTCTGACGGAGGCCGCCCGCCGGCTCGTCGTATGGCGCATGACGCAACGGCGGTACGCCCGGCTGGACCGCGCCTGGGCCGAAGTCGGCCCCGACTGGGGCAGAACGGGTACGGGCAGCTGATCCCGGACGCGCGGACCGGCTCGCGCACGGCCGCACCGGACCTCTCGGCAGCCGACCCGTCAACTCACGTCCGCCGCGCGCGCTACGGTGGACCGGCCCGCCCGACTCCTCGGCAGGCGGGCCGGAGGGCTGCCGGTGGACCGGCGTGCCCGGGGACAGGCACGAGCACGAGGCAGCGCACACGGCACGAGGTGGGGGCACAGCAGCACCATGGCACAGGGCACGGTCCAGGTGACGCACACCGGCACATCGCGATGGCGGCGCCGCACGGGCGAATACGCTTCTCTCACCGCCGCTCTGGAGGCCGCAGCGGACGGTGACGTCCTCACCATCGCCCCCGGCACCTACCGGGAGAATCTCGTCGTCCACCGGGCGGTGACGCTGCGCGGTCCCGAGGGGTCGGCCGGCTCCGTACGGATCGCGCCGCCCGACGGCGTCCCGCTGACCGTCCGCGCCTCCGCCGTCGTCCAGGACCTCCATGTGGAGGGACAGGACTCGGCGGCCCCCGCGCTGCTCGTCGAGGAGGGCGCACCCGAGCTGTCGGACCTGCGCATCGTGACCAGGTCGGCCGCCGGCATGGAGGTACGGGGTGCCGCACGGCCCACCGTGCGGCGCTGCACGGTCGACAACCCGGCCGGTGTGGGCATCGCCGTACTCGACGGGGCCGGCGGCGTGTTCGAGGAGTGCGAGGTCGTCTCGGCCGGGCAGGCCGGTGTGTCGGTGCGTGACGGCGCGCACCCGAGGCTGGAGCGGTGCCGTGTGCACCACTCCTCGGGCGCGGGGCTGAGCGTGACCGGCGAGGGCAGCGGCCTGGAGGCGGTGGGCTGCGAGGTGTACGAGATCAAGGGCAGCGGGGTGCAGGTCACCTCCCGTGGCACCGCGCACCTCACGGACTGCAGCGTGCACCGTACGTCGTCCGACGGGGTCACCCTGGACACCGACGCCGTCCTCACCCTCGCGGACTGCGACATCCACGACATCCCGGAGAACGCGGTGGACCTGCGGTCCCGGTCGGTGCTCACCCTGACCCGCTCCACGGTCCGCAGGTTCGGCCGCAACGGCCTGTCCGTCTGGGACCCGGGCACCCGTGTCGACGCCAACCAGTGCGAGATCCACGACAGCACCGGCGACTACCCGGCGGTGTGGGTCAGTGACGGGGCGACGGTGATACTCGACTCGTGCCGTGTCCACGACGTGCCCGACGCCCTCTTCGTCCTCGACCGGGGCTCGCGGGCGGACGTCGTGGACAGCGATCTCTCCCAGATCCGCAACACGGCGGTCTCGGTCAGCGACGGAGCCACCGCCCAGCTCGACGACTGCCGGATCCGCGAGGCTTCCACCGGGGCGTGGTTCCGTGACCACGGCAGCGGCGGCACGCTGAACAACTGCACGATCGACGCGGCGCAGACCGGCGTCATCGTGACCAAGGGCGCCGATCCGACGATCGAGCGGTGCACGGTCACCTCGCCCGCGGAGGCGGGTTTCTACGTCTCCGCCGAGGGCCGGGGCACCTTCGACAGCTGCCGGGTCACGGGGAGCGAGGGGTACGGCTTCCACGTGATGGACGGCTGCCGGTCCACCCTGACCCGCTGCCGCACCGAGCGGTGCGCGCGCGGGGGGTACGAGTTCGCCGACGGCTCCGGTGGCGACGGGCACGCGGGCGGTCCGGTGGCCGAGGACTGCACCAGCGACGAGAGCGGTCTGCGCGCCCCCGCTCCCCCGGCTCCCGCGGTCCTGACCGCGACACAGACCACGCCAGGGCTGCTCGGCGCGATGCCCGGCCTGCGGACCGCCGAGCCCGCAGCCGCACCCCCGCCCCCCGCCGAGCCGGCCCGCGACTCCGGGGCCGTGCTGGGCGAACTCGACGCGCTGGTGGGGCTGGACAGCGTCAAGCGCGAGGTGCGGGCGCTGACCGACATGATCGAGGTGGGCCGCCGTCGCAGGCTGGCGGGCCTGAAGGCGGCGTCGGTGCGCAGGCACCTGGTCTTCACCGGCTCCCCCGGCACGGGCAAGACGACGGTCGCCCGGCTGTACGGGGAGATCCTGGCCTCGCTCGGCGTGCTGGAGCACGGTCACCTGGTGGAGGTGTCCCGTGTCGACCTGGTGGGCGAGCACATCGGGTCCACGGCCATCCGCACCCAGGAGGCGTTCGACCGGGCGCGCGGCGGGGTCCTGTTCGTCGACGAGGCGTACGCCCTGTCGCCCGAGGACTCCGGCCGCGACTTCGGCCGGGAGGCCATCGACACGCTGGTGAAGCTGATGGAGGACCACCGCGACGCCGTGGTGGTCATCGTGGCCGGGTACACCCACGAGATGGAGCGCTTCCTCACCGTCAACCCCGGTGTGGCGTCACGCTTCTCCCGGACCATCACCTTCAGCGACTACGAGCCCGAGGAACTGCTGCGGATCGTCGGGCAGCAGACCGACGAGCACGAGTACAGCCTGGCGGAGGGCACCGGGGAGGCACTCCTGAAGTACTTCACGGCGCTTCCCAAGGGCCCCGCCTTCGGCAACGGCCGAACGGCTCGTCAGACCTTCGAGTCGATGGTGGAGCGGCACGCGGGCCGGGTCGCCCAGCTCACCGAGCCGAGCACGGACGACCTGACCATGCTCTATCCGGAGGACCTGCCGGCGCTGCCCTGAGCGGCGCCGCCCGCCTGCTGGGGGACGACGGGCCCGAGCCGTTCCAGGAGCGCGGCGCGCTCGACGGCGAACGCGGGGTCGGCCTGGTAGTCCGAGTGCCCCAGGATCGGTTCGGGCAGGGGGTGTTCGACGGTGCGCCCGTAGACCAGCGGGTCCCTCAGCGGGCCCCGGTCCACCTCCTGGCCCTGTCCCTCGTCGATGCGGACCGGGCCCCCGATCGGGTCCGTCGCACGCCAGAGGTTGCGCCAGCAGTGCACGGACCGCTCGAGCCCTTCGAGGGGGACCCGGCCGAAGTAGGCGGGGAACCAGCGCCCGTAGAGCCGCTCGATCGGCGAACCGTACGTGAGCAGGGCGACCCGGCGCCGTACCGGGTCGGGGAGCTGCCACACCGCCGCCGCGGCGAGCACGCTGCCCTGGGAGTGGCCGGAGATGACGAGTCGGCCGCGGGTGCTCCCCGTCCAGGCGCACATCCGCGACGAGAGGTCCGGGACGGCCCGCTCGGCGTAGCAGGGCGGCGCGAAGGGGTGGGCGGCGCGCGGCCAGAACGTACCCACGTCCCAGAGGATGCCGATGGTGCGCCGGGCGGAGACGTCGCGGTAGGCGCGCCGTCCCCAGGTGACGAACAGTATGAAGCCGAACCCGGTGAGCCAGGAGCCGGTGGACTGGGCCGTCTCGGCGAGCGATTCGACGAACGGGCCCGTGCCGTCGGTGGCGAGGCCGGGGACCTGGCCGGTGAGCCAGGAACCGGTCACCGCCATGACGCCGAGCAGCAGCGCGGCGCCGGAGAGCAGGCCGAGGATCCCGGGGGCGGCGTCGGTGAGCGCGGCGGTGGCACGGGTGCGGGCGATCCGCCGGGTACGTCCCGGCTCCGGGTGCTCCTCCTTGTACTCCGCCTCGATCCCGGGCCCCATCCGGCGGGCGCGGCGTACGGTGCGGGCCGTGAGCCAGGCGAGCGGCGGAAGCAGGAGGAGCAGCAGGACGGGGATGACGGACGCCTGCCAGCTGAGGAGTACGGGCGGGCCGTCTATGTCGGCGGCGGCGCCCATGCCCGGTGTGCCCGGGCCGTCGAGCCAGTCGCCCACCCGCTGGGCGATGCCCCCGGTCATCACCCCGCCGAGGGCGCAGGCGAGCATGGCGACCGCGGGGCCGCCGAGGCCGTGGAGCGTGGTGCGCGGTTCGGGGGCGCGCCGGTACAGGCTCCGGGCCACCAGGGCGAGCGCGACGACGAGGAGGCCCTGGGTGAGGGCGAGGGCGCGGAAGGCGGCCTCTCCGGGGAGGGCGCCCGTGGAGACCCAGCCGGGGCGTGACCAGCAGGCGTGGACGACGGCGCAGAGCAGCAGGGCGAGTGCGGAGCCGGGCAGGTAGGTGGTGACAGCCCGGTCGATCCGGTTGTCGAGGCGGCGCTCGCTGCGGCCCCGGTGGCAGACGACGGTGAGGACCACCGTCGCGCAGAGGGCGAGGGCCGCTTCGAGGAGGATGCCGACCGCGGCGGGGACGGGGCTGTCGGCGGAACGGTCGTACCGGGCCGCCGTTATGCCGACCGCGGCCGCGACCGTGAGGAATCCGGCCGCGGTGTGCGCCGCCCGCAGGCGGGCCACGAGTCTGCGCCCGTACCAGAAGCCGGGCCTGCCGAGGGCCGGGCGGACCAGGGGCGCGCCGGGCCGGGGGGCCGTGTCCTCGTCGGTGTCCGTCCGGGCGCTGTCCGGGTCCTCCCAGGCCAGGGGGCGCTGCGACTCGTAGGCGCTCCAGGTGCGGTTGGACAGGTACCAGAGCAGCCCCACCAGCGCGGTCGGTACGAGCGCCGCGACGGCGAGGCGGCGTCCGGGCTGGGCGAACCACCCGTCCTGCCGGGTGGACAGGAAGCCGAGCCAGGAGCGCTGCGCGGAGCACTCGGGCGTCCCGGCGCACTGCCAGGCCACGAGGTCGAGGGCGACCTCGCACGCCGCGGCGGTCAGCAGCACGGTGAGGCTGAGCGCGAGCAGCCGTACCAGGACCCCGTAGAGCCTGACCGCCCGGGCGCGCCCCTGTGCGGAGGGTCTCATCCAGTGAGCGATGTTGACCACCATGAAGGGGAGCAGCAGCAGCCAGAGGGCCCGGGAGCCGTTGCCGGAGGTGAGGTTGGACCAGCAGTAGGCCTCGGCGACGGGGCCGTCCCGGTGGCGCTCGGGGTGCTGTTCGGCCCCGACGTCCTCGGTGCGCCGGTACACGGCGGCGGTGGTGTCACCGGTGATCCTGGTCGTGCGCGGGTCGCCGAGCATCTCCTGGGGGGTGGCTCCGCCGACCCCGTGGACGAGCAGTTCCAGTGCGGCGCCGCTGCTCTGCGCGGCCGGGGAGGCAGGGGAGGCAGGGGGCAATGTCGGTGACTCGCTCTCTGGTCCGTCCGGCTCTCGGCCGGCGGGGTGGGCGGCTCGGGTCTGAACTGATGCGCAGTCACCACCATGGCCGACGGGACGCGCCCGCGGCATCGGCCCTCACCGAATCTCCCCAGTGGGACGGGCCGCGGGGGTGCGTGGCAGGATGAGGAGGTCCCGCAGGACCGCTGCCGGACCGTGCGGACAGACGGAAGGGCCGGGGCCCGGCGTTGAGCGAGAACCAGAACCTGCTCGCGGAGCAGCGGCGCGCGCTCATCCTCGATGACGTGCGCAAGCGGGGCGGGGTCAGGGTCAACGAGCTGACCCGCAAGCTGAGCGTCTCCGACATGACCATCCGCCGGGACCTGGACGCGCTGGCGCGTCAGGGTGTCATCGAGAAGGTGCACGGCGGTGCCGTCCCGGTGGTCGAGGCCAGCACGCACGAGCCGGGTTTCGAGGCCAAGTCGACGCTGGAGCTCAGTGCCAAGGAGGACATCGCGCGGGCGGCGGCGGCGATGGCGGTGCCGGGCAGCGCGATCGCGCTCTCCGGTGGCACGACCACCTTCGCGCTGGCCCGTCATCTGCTGGACGTACCGGGGCTGACGGTGGTGACGAACTCGGTGCGGGTCGCCGACGTGTTCCACGGCGCGCAGCGTCCGTCGGCGGCGGGCGGGGCGCGGGCGGGAGCGGCCACGGTGGTCCTGACCGGCGGGGTCCGCACGCCGTCGGACTCGCTCGTCGGGCCGGTCGCGGACCGCGCGATCGGCTCGCTCCACTTCGATGTGCTGTTCCTCGGTGTGCACGGGATCTCGGTCGAGGCCGGTCTCTCCACGCCGAACCTCGCGGAGGCCGAGACGAACCGGCGTTTCGTGCGGGCGGCCCGGCGGGTGGTGGTGGTCGCCGACCACACCAAGTGGGGCACGGTGGGGCTGAGTTCGTTCGCGGGGCTCGACGAGGTCGACGCCTTCGTGACGGACGCGGGGCTGCCGGACGCCGCGAGGCAGGAGATGGCGGAGCACCTGCCCGGGCTGGTGGTGGCGGGCGGGCCGTCGGACGAGTAGTCCGACGGCGGACGGCGCGGCGCCTTCCGTTCCGGTACCCGCGGGTGCCGGACGTCCTAGGATCGGTCTGTGGCCGTATTCCGTATCGAGCGCTTCACTTCTCTGCCCCCCGCCGAGGCGTGGCGGAGGGTGACGGACTGGGAGCGGCACGGCGGGACCGTTCCGCTCACGTCGGTCACCGTCCCCTCGGGCGGGCCCACCCGCGCCGGTACGGTCTTCGTGGCCCGTACGGGCGTGGGGCCGCTGGGGTTCGACGACCCGATGGAAGTGGTGCGGTGGACCCCGCCCGCCGCCGGCCGGGCGGGGGTGTGCCGGCTGGAGAAGCGGGGTTCCGTGGTGCGTGGCCGGGCGTCGATCGATGTCTGCCCGACCGGTTCGGGCTCCCATGTGATCTGGGTCGAGGAACTGCGCGTGCGGCTGCTGCCGCGCTGGGCCGATCCGTTGCTGGCGACGGCGGGCAGGAGGGTCTTCTCCCGCGAGCTCGGTGTTCTGCTGGAGGACTGACCCGCCGCCGCGCCGTCCGGGGCCCCTCCGGGTCAGGAGGGCCAGGTGCCGGTGGCCAGGAAGTGGTCGATCGTCTCCGTGTACGGCCGGATGTCCAGGCCCTGCCCGCTCAGCCAGTCGTCGGAGTAGTACTTGTCGAGGTAGCGGTCGCCCGGGTCGCAGAACAGCGTCACGACGCTCCCCGTGGTGCCCCGCTCCACCATCTCGGCGACGAGCCTGAAGGCGCTCCAGAGCCCTGTGCCGGTCGAGCCGCCCGCCTTGCGGCCGATGGCGCGCTCCAGCACCCGGACCGCCGCGACGGTGGCCGCGTCGGGCACCTTCATCATCCGGTCGATGGCTCCGGGCACGAAGCTCGGCTCCATCCGGGGCCTGCCGATGCCCTCGATGCGTGAACCGCAGTCGGCCGTCGCCAGCTGGTCGTTGCGGGTCCATCCGTCGAAGAAACAGGAGTTCTCCGGGTCGGGTACGCAGATCCGCGTGTCGTGCTGCATGTAGCGGACGTAGCGTCCGATGGTCGCCGAGGTGCCGCCGGTGCCGGCGGTGGCGACGATCCACGCGGGTTCGGGGTACCGCTCCAGCCGCAGTTGCTGGTAGATGGACTCCGCGATGTTGTTGTTGCCCCGCCAGTCGGTGGCGCGCTCGGCGTAGGTGAACTGGTCCATGTAGTGTCCGCCGGTCTCGGCCGCGAGGGCGGCGGACTCCTCGTAGATCCGGCGTGCGTCGTCGACGAAGTGGCACTGGCCGCCGTGGAATTCGATCAGGCGGCACTTCTCGGGGCTGGTGGTCCGGGGCATGACCGCGACGAACGGCACGCCGATCAGCTTCGCGAAGTACGCCTCCGAGACGGCGGTCGAGCCGCTGGACGCCTCGATGACGGGCTTGCCGCGGCGGATCCAGCCGTTGCAGAGCCCGTAGAGGAAGAGCGAACGGGCCAGCCGGTGCTTGAGGCTGCCCGTCGGGTGCGTCGACTCGTCCTTGAGGTACAGGTCGATGCCCCAGTGCTCGGGCAGCGGGAACCGCAGGAGATGGGTGTCCGCGGAACGGTTGGCGTCCGCCTGCACCTTGCGCACCGCCTCCTTGAGCCAGGTCCGGTAGTCCGGGTCGCTCCGGTCGACGTCAACGGTCTCCATGACGCCACTCCCTGGGGTGTGCTCACCGGTGTCCATCAGCGGTCTCCTTCGAGTGACGGCGATGCTCTGGTGCCCTCCACGATATTCCCCTCACCTGCACAAACGTTTACTTTGACGGCCCATAGCCCTCCCTTGGGCCGGGCGGCGCGGGGCTCCCCCGTCCTGAGGCACGGCCTGCCGGCCGGATCGGCGGGGAGGCGGACTGGTGCGCGGGCCCTGTTCACGGGCAGACTTGCAGGAGCCGGTACGAGGGGGGGCGAAGTCGCCATGGCCGAGACAGATTTCAGCGCTGCGGATTTCGGTGCGCCGGAGTTCGGCGCGGTGGAGTTCCGCGCGAGCGACGTGAGGATCCAGCGGTGGGCCCGGTCGCTGACCAGGGCAGGCCAAGTGATCGTCAAGGACGGCCGGATCGCGCTGCTGACGAGCAACGGACGCGAGATCGCCAGTGCGCCGGTGACGACGGTGAGCGCGGGCAAACCGTGGTTCCTGGCGGCCGACTCGGCGATCGCCCGTATCAACGGGGTGCGCTATCGGCTCACCATGGGCCAGCGCAACCGCAGGCCCGGCGGTGCCGGGCCCGCCCGCAGATTCCTGGAGGTGCTGCGGCGCGCCCCGCGGGACGCCGGACCTGACACGGCGGTCCGCCACGGACACCGCGAGTTGCGGAGCCAAACCCCCTGAGTCACGCTGGTCTCACGTCACTGATGGTGTACCGGCGGTGACAGCGAAAGCCGCCGCCGGGAACCACGCGGGGCGGACCACGCATGACCAGAAACAGCAGTCAGCCATCTGCTGGATCCGTTCCTTCGTCTTCTTCCGGACCTATTTCGGGGAGTCGCAGCCGTGATCAGCGAGCCAAGCAGGCACTGCGCGGTGGAGCTCAAGGCTCTGCCGTCGCGGATCGGTCAGGTCCGCAGAATCATCTCGGCGCAACTGCGCTACTGGCATCTCGATCCTCTGATCGACCATGCCGCGCTCGGCGTCACCGAGCTGCTGACCAATGTCCACCGGCACGCACAGCCGGACAAATCGTGCACCGTCGAGATCGAGCTGCTGCTCGACCGGCTGACGGTATCCGTCCACGACCACGACCCCCGGCTGCCGACCGTGTGTCACGCCGACCAGTCCGCGACCTCCGGGCGCGGACTGGCGATGATCGCGGCGGTCAGCGAGAGCTGGGGCGTACGACCGAGCGATGACGCGGGAAAGGTCATCTGGTTCACCCTGTCCGCACCCTCCTTCACCACCGCCGCGCTGCATCCCCTCCCGGTGTACGGGTCGACGACCGACGGCCCGTTCGCCTCGGACGTCATGGGGCTCGTGGAACCGGCGGCAGCACGGACGCGGGCCCGGTCGGCCGTGGTCGGCTGACCGAAGGGGGCCGGGCACGGCGGCACCGGAGCGCGTCGATCCGTTCGCGGTCGGCGCGCTCCGGCCCGTCCACGGCAGGATCCTGACGGGGCGGAGGGGCAACCCGGCCGCCCTCCTCGCCGCACCGGGCAGCCCTCGCCGTGACGGGCCGAGGGTTTCCGGGCGGGGCGGGGATCCGGCCCGGAGGCGTCCTGGCCGGTTCTCCGGATTCTGTACCTACTGGTATGTACAGTGCTCTCATGAGTACCCCGGAGCGACTGATCGAGGCCACCCAGGAACTGCTGTGGGAGCGCGGTTACGTGGGCACCAGCCCCAAGGCGATCCAGCAGCGGGCCGGCGCGGGGCAGGGCAGCATGTACCACCATTTCGCGGGCAAGCCCGATCTGGCGCTCGCCGCCGCGCTCCGCACCTGCGCGGAGATGCGGGAGACGGCCCGGCGCCTGCTGGACGGCCCCGGACCGGCGTACGGAAGGGTCTCGGCCTATCTGCTGCGCGAGCGGGACGTGCTGCGGGGCTGCCCGGTGGGGCGGCTGACGATGGATCCCGACGTGGTGGCCGACGAGGCGCTGCGCGCCCCGGTGGACGAGACGCTCGGCTGGCTGCGGGAACGGCTCGCCGAGGTCCTCCAGGAGGGCCTGGACCAGGGCGAGTTCTCCCCCGCCGTCGCCCCTAGCGAGATCGCGGCGGCCGTCGTGGCCACGGTCCAGGGCGGCTACGTCCTGGCCCGCGCGTCCGGCTCGGCCGCCGCCTTCGACGCGGCCGTCCGGGGTCTGCTCGCCCTTCTCGCCCCGCACACCACACCGGTCCGTCCGGCCTGAGGAGCACACGTGCACGCCATGCAGTACGAGATCACCCTTCCCGCCGACTACGACATGGGGATCATCCGCAGGCGGGTGGCGACCCGGGGCCATCTCCTCGACGCCTTCCCGGGCCTCGGCCTGAAGGCGTACCTGGTCCGCGAACGGGGCGGGGCCTCGCCCGTCAACCAGTACGCCCCGCTGTATCTGTGGTCGGCCCCCGAGGGCATGAACAGCTTCCTCCGGGGCCCCGGCTTCCAGGGCGTCGTCGACGACTTCGGCCGCCCCGCGGTGCGGCACTGGGCGGGCCTCTCCTACCGGGAGGGGGCGGCCTCGGGGGCACCGCCCCGCACCGCTGTGCGCCACCGCGAGCGGATCGCGGACACCGTCCGGCCGGCGGCCGCCGTGGAGGCGGCGCTGGAGGAGGGCCGCGTGACGGCCGGCGCACCCGGGGCCGTCGCCACGGCGCTGGCCGTCGACCCGCACCACTGGGAGCTGCTCCACTTCAGCCTCTGGGAGGACGAGCCGCCCCGGGTGCCGGGCGACCGCTACGAGGTGCTGCACGTGTCGTCGCCGGAGCGTGACCGGCTGGGGCGGGGGAAGCAGTGGTGAACCTGGTCCGCACGGTCCTCGGGGACGTCCCGGCCGGGGAACTCGGCGTCTGCGACGCGCACGACCACCTCTTCATCCGCTCCCCCGCCCTGCCGGGACAGGAGCTGGACGACCCGGCGGACGCGCGTGAGCGGCTGCGGAGCTTCCGCGCGGAGGGCGGGCGGACCGTCGTCCAGTGGACCCCGTACGGGATGGGCAGGCGGGCCGGGGATCTGGCGGCCCTGTCCCGATCCGAGGGGACGCGGATCGTCGCGGCGACCGGTCTGCACCGGGCGGCCCAGTACGCGCCCGAGGTGCTCGCCCGCGTCATGCCCGGGCTGGAGGACCTGTTCGTCTCGGAGATCACGGACGGGATCGGCACGACGGGCGTGCGGGCGGGGCTGATCAAGGTGGCCGGCGCGTTCCACGACGTGGACGCGCACGCCCGGCACACCATGGCGGCCGCCGCCGGGGCCCATCACCGTACGGGGGCCCCGATCGCCGTCCATCTGGAGCTGGGGACGGCGGCCGGGGACGTGCTGGATCTGCTGTGCGGAGAGCTGGGGGTGCAGCCGCGGCGGGTGATCCTCGGCCACCTGGGCCGGTTCCCGGACGGCGTCGCACAGCTCGACGCCGCGCGGGCGGGCGCGTTCCTCGCGTTCGACGGTCCCTCGCGCGCCCACCACGCCACGGACTGGCTGCTGCCCGGGCAGCTCGCCTCACTCGCGGAGGCCGGGTTCGGCGGGCAGTTGCTGATCGGCGGCGACACCACGGTGCCCGGGACGCCGGGGATGCCGTACCTGCTGCGGCGGCTGCGCCCCCGGCTGGTGCGGGCACTGGGGGAGGACGCCGTGGAGGCGATGCTCGTCCAGAACCCGGCGCGGGCGTTCGCTCTGGCAGGTGCCTGAGGGGTCGCCCCCTGACCGGCGGCGTGCTTCCTCGCGGCCGGTCAGGCGAGGGCGGCGAGGGGGTCGTCGAGCACCGGCTGCCAGGCCAGTTCGGCGGCGCCCACCAGGCTGTTGTGGTCCAGGGTGCAGGACAGGATCGGCACGCTGCCGCTGCGGCCCCACAGGCTGCGGTCGGCGACCACGGCCCGCAGCCGTTCGGGGTCGGCCTCCAGGAGATCGCGGTGCAGCCCGCCCAGGATGATCCGGTCCGGGTTGAGGATGTTGACGAGCCCGGCGAGACCGAGGCCCAGCCGGTCGATCAACTCCTCCGCGGCGGCCCGCACATCGGGGTCCCCGTACTCCGCGCGCAGCAGGTCGCCCGACTGCTTGAGCAGCGACTCCTCTGGGCCGGGCTCCCGGCGGGCCGCGGTGAGGAAGGCGAGGGGGTCCGTCTCGACGTCGAGGCAGCCGCGTCCGCCGCAGTGGCACGGGCGGCCCTCGGGGTTCACGGTGAGGTGCCCGACCTCCAGGGCGAGCCCCGAACTCCCGGTGTGCAGACGGCCGTCCAGGACGAGCGCGCCGCCCACCCCCCGGTGGCCGGTGGCGACACAGAGCAGGTGCTGAGCACCACGCCCGGCGCCGTGCCGGTGTTCCGCGAGGGCGGCCAGGTTGACGTCGTTCGCGGTGAACGCGGGGCCGCTGATCCCCGCGGCCCGTACGCAGCCGGCGAAGATCTCCCGGACCGGCGCTCCGGCCGGCCAGGCGATGTGCAGCGGGTTGAGCGCCGTGCCCTCGGGTTCGGCCACGGCGGACGGGACGGCGAGCCCGGCGCCCACGCAGCGCAGCCCGCTCTCGTGCAGGAGCCGCGCCCCGGCCTCGACGACCTCGCCCAGGACCTGGGCGGGGTCGGCCATGACGGCGACGCAGCCGGGCGCGGTGGCCACGATCCTGCCGCCGAGCCCGACGAGCGCGGCACGGAAGCCGTCGGAGTGCACCTGGGCGGCGAGCGCGACGGGCCCGCTGTCGCGCACGGACAGCCGGTGCGAGGGGCGGCCCTGGGAACCGGCGGCCGAGCCCGGGCTGGAGTCGACCTTGATGAGCCCGAGCGCCTCGAGTTCCGCGGCCACCGCGCCCGCCGTGGCACGGGTGACGCCGAGCTCCGAGGTCAGTACGGCACGCGTGGGAGCACGCCCGGTGTGCACGAGCTCCAGGGCGGGCCCGAGCGCGCTGCGGCCCCTCTCCAACTTCGTCCGCGTGGCGGTCGACTTGCCGTTCATGGGGGCGAGTCTCCCATGATCCTGGGCGGTTGCCGACGCCTCGGCATCCCGCGGTGTTCACCGGCCGGTCACCGGCGCAGCGGCCTTGCGCACGCCGTCGGGGCGACTCTATCCTCACTTTGTGCCGCGCGTAAACAAACTGCGGACGGCCCTGTCGGCAGGACTTGGCGGAGACACCGCCCCGCTCCCGCGGGCCCGCCTCCGCACCGCCCTGACCGTGTTCTTCGCCCTCGACGGATTCCTCTTCGCCGGCTGGGTGGTCCGCATCCCGGCCATCAAGCAGCAGACGGGGGCCACCGCCTCCACCCTGGGGCTCGCCCTGCTCGGCGTCTCCGCCGGTGCGGTGGTCACGATGATGCTCACGGGCAGGCTCTGCCGGCGCCACGGAAGCCACGCGGTCACGGTCGTCTGCGCCGTACTGCTGTCGCTGAGCATCGCCCTTCCGGCACAGACGGGTTCGGCGCTCGCCCTGGGTCTCGTGCTCCTGCTCTTCGGCGCGGCGTACGGCGGGATGAACGTGGCGATGAACAGCGCGGCCGTCGATCTGGTCACCGCGCTGCGGCGCCCGGTGATGCCGAGCTTCCACGCCGCGTTCAGCTTCGGCGGGATGGCCGGTGCGGGGCTCGGCGGGCTGGTCGCGGGCAGTCTTTCCCCCGCGACGCACCTCTTCGCCCTCACGGGCTTCGGACTTCTCGTCACGGCCCTGACCGGGCCGGTGCTGCTGCGCGCCGGCCCGTCCGCGGCCCCGGCCGGGCGGCGCCCCGCGGACGCCCCTGAACCGCCGAAGGGGATGAGCCCCCAGGCGCGCCGGATCGTGGTCCTGTTCGGTGTCATCGCCCTCTGCACGGCGTACGGCGAGGGTGCGCTGGCCGAGTGGGGCGCGCTGCACCTCAGCCAGGACCTGGGGGCGGCCCCCGGTCTCGCGGCGGCCGGATACTCCCTGTTCGCGCTGACGATGGCCGTCGGCAGGCTCAGCGGCACCGCCCTCCTGGAGCGCTTCGGGCAGACCCGGACACTGGTGGCGGGCGGGGCGACGGCCGCGGCGGGAATGCTGCTGGGCGCCCTGGCCCCGGCCGTCTGGCTCGTGCTGCTCGGCTTCGCCGTGGCCGGTCTGGGCCTGGCCAACATATTCCCGGTGGCGGTCGGCCGGGCCGGCGCGCTGGCCGGACCCAGCGGGGTGGCCGCCGCGTCGACCCTCGGCTACGGCGGGATGCTCCTGGGGCCGCCGGTCATCGGCTTCCTCGCCGACTGGTTCTCCCTTCCGGTGGCCCTCACCACGGTGACGCTGCTGGCCGCGACGGCGGCGGCGCTGGGCTACACCGCCCGCAACGCGACGAACACCTGAACGATTGAGTAGTCGTACTCAGGCACCGGCCGCTCCCCCGGCGCAGGATGGAGGTAACAGCCTTCTACGGGGAGCGGGACATGAATCACCGGACGATGAACACGCGGCCGCTGCGCACACTGACGCGGCTGACCTTCGGAAACACTGCTTCGCGGATCTACCTCGGCCTCGTCCTGGCGGTCGCGGTGTTCGTCGCGGTCGACGCGCTGTTCGTGTCCCACGACGACGCGTCGTTCGCCGGGGTCTGGCTGTTCTTCCTTGCCGCGCCGACCGTCTTCGTCTTCTTCCTGGGCAGCTCGATGGCCGGCGGGGACACCGGGGGCCCGGCCTGGTTCGTCTATCTCGCCCTGGTGGTGTCGGTACTCGTCCAGGCGTGTGCGCTGGGGTGGTTCTCCCAGCTGATCCGAGGCTCCCGCCACGGCCGCTCGGCGCACCCCCAGGGCACCTGAGGGGCGCGGCGAGCCCATGGCCCGGGCGCCGGGAACGAACCGCGCCCGGCGCTTCTTGGGCGGAAGGTACCGGGCCACGGGCACCTGGGGCCGGGACGTTGAGAAACCGCAGGACCTCTGGGCGGGAGGGCCGCAGGGCCGCAGGGCCGCAGGGGCAGTGTCTGCCCGTTGCCCTGCTGCCGGGGGCCCGCTCCGAGGTAGGTACGTAGGCTCGGGCGCCCCGTGGGCGCAGGGTTCCGCCCCGGACCGATTTCGATGCGGAGCGGTTACGGATGGGACCGGTTCCGGTTCACCGCGGTGATGGGTCGGACCGGTTCCCGATCGGTCCGTACTCGGGTTCGCGGGAGGGAGCCGGTTACAGATCAGCTCGCGCCCTTCGAGAGGGCAGAGCAGGCCGGGCGAATCCGTTTCCGGGACCCAGCACGGGCCCTCAGGCCCGCGGACGGTCAGCCGTTCACGATCCTGCCGACGTCCACGGATCCGCCGGAAGGCCAGGCTTCGGCCGGAACCACCCACCGGCCCGGTTCGCCCACCGGCCCGGTTCAGCGCGCAGCACCGTTCAGCATCCGGGAAAGCACCTCACGCTGTACGGGGCGGGCCTCCGCGTGGCGGGCCTGGCCGGCTCCGGTCAGTTCCACGCGGACGCCGCGCCGGTCCTCACTGCACATCGCGCGGCGCAGGAGGCCGTTCTTCTCCAGACGGGCAACGAGCCGTGAGAGAGCACTCTGGCTGAGATGGACCCGCGAGGCGATCTCCTGCACGCGCAGGCAGGCGCCACCGCTCTCCCCCGCCGCCTCGGCAAGGACGTCAAGCACCTCGAAGTCACTGGCTCCCAGGCCGTGCTGGTCCAGCGCCCGGTCGAGCTCGTTCAGGGTCCTGGCATGGAGCGCGAGCATCTCGCGCCACTCACCCACCAGGGCCTGCTCGGACTTCGTCGCTGCCATGACCGCACGCTAGCAGAACGGCAGGTTATCCATGCGCGTGCAATAGATGCACACGCATGATGCCGGGCGGCTACGGTACGCAGAAGCATGCTTGCTGTCGGTCATAGCCCCCTGTGACACTGGGAGCATGTCACGGCGCACTCAGGCGGAGCGGGACGCGATAACGGTCGAGATCGGCTACGCCCTGTTCAGTGGGGGCTTGGTGGCCGTGGCGACGTTCGTCGGGGTGTCCCTCCCCGCCCTGCTTCTCGACCTGTCCGACGGCTGGGACCGCGGGCTGTTCCGGGCCGGGGCCGCGCTCGGTGGGCTGGCGTTCGCCACGCGGGTCGTCCACGTGCTGTGGCGTTTCCCCCGCGCCGGCGAGGAGGGGCGCCTGCCACCCGCCGGGCCGACCCGGGACGTACGGAGGGACTCCGACCCGTAGGCCGTACGACAACCCGCCTCCGCGCCCCGGCTCCGAAGTGGCCCACGGGCGGTGGCTGACGCGCACCTGAGGGATGAACAGACCGGTGGCGCTTGCGCGGCCGCCCCGTGTCGCGCCTCCGACGCCGAACCGGGTCGCGCATTCCGCCCACGGCCTACCGGCCGACCCACACCTCGGCGCCGCCATCGCCACCTCCTCGGAAGAGGACGCGAACTCGGCGATCAGGGGCGGGCCGTCCTCCGGCAACCGCGAAACGTCTCGCGCCTCCACCGCCCGCATCACAGGTTGCCACTCATCCCGTTCGGCCCCGGGGAAGGAACCCGGGGGCCCGGATTCGAACGCCTCGGGTACGCACTCACCGCGCACGCAGGCGGGTGAGCCTGACCGCCCCGGCGTCGCACGGGCCGGACCGTCGGCAACCGCTCGGATCCGGGAGGACCGCCCGGGTCCCGGTCCCGGCAGGACCACCGGGCCGCCGCCTCCGGACGTCCGCAAGTACGGTTCGGGGTCCGGTTCGCACGCCCGGCGTGCGCCCCCGCACCACGGGCGAAGGCCGGTGAGGCGCACCGGCACCCCCGCCGATCCTGGCCGGACGGGCCACCCGGGCTCGCTCGCGGGCCCGCTCACCTGCACCCCCGGTACGTCGGTCCGGCGCCTCACCCCAGGCTCTTGCTCAGAAGATCCAGGTGGAAGACCCAGGCGGAGGACCTGGGCGGACGGCGGACAGCCGACAGCGGACGGCTCCGCGTGCAGGAAACGGAGCCGACGCACCAGCGCCTCCACTCATCCGCTCGCCACACCCCGGCCCCCGGGCCCGGACCACCGCGAACGGCGTCAACTCCGCGCCCTGACGGACAAGCTGAGCAAGCACGCGCGCCTCACTCCGTCAGCCACGCCGCCCGCCGGACTCGACAGGCCTGAGCGACGCGTCCCCGCCCCGCGTGCCCGCCGTCTCAGGTGCCGGTGCCCCCGCCGGGCCGGCCCTCCAGGAGCCCCACCGAGCGTCCGAGCTCATGGACGGCGTGCCGGAAGAACAGTTCGCGCGCTTCGACGACGCGGGTGAACTGGCCGAAGACCTCGAAGGAGATCAGCCCGAAGAGCTGCGCCCACGCGGAAACGAGGGCCACCGCGAAGGCCGGAGGAAGATCCGGTGCGAGATCGGCGGCCATGCGCGCGGCCTCGGGCCGCAGCCCCGGGGGCAGCCGGGGGACGGCGACGCCGTCCGCGAGGCGGGCGTCGTGCACGAGGCCGATGAGGACCTGGCCCACCCGGGAGGCGGGGCCGACGGTGTCCGGCGGGGCCGTGTAACCAGGGACCGGCGAGCCGTGGACCAACGCGTACTCATGGGGGTGCGCGAGGGCCCGGTCCCGTACGGCGCAGGCCACCGCGGTCCAGCGGTCGGGATGGGAAAGCCCCATGCCGTCGGCCTCCGCACGGGCCGTCTCCGCGGCTTCGCCCATCGCGTCGTAGGCGTCGACGATCAGAGCCGTCAACAGGTCGTCGCGGGAGGGGAAGTACCGGTAGAGCGCGGAGGACGCCATGCCGAGTTCACGGGCCACGGCACGAAGGGAGAGCTTCGCGGCGCCTTCCGCCGCGAGCTGCTTCCTGGCCTCGGCCTTGATCGCCGCGGTGACTTCGACGCGGGCGCGTTCCCTGGCTCCTCGAATGGCGCTCATGACGTCAGTCTGCCACGCGACGGGAGCACCGCACACCAACGAGAGCAGTGCTCTTGCTTTGGAGCATCGAGCGCGTGCACACTGATCTCAAGCGAGAGCACTGCTCTCTCAAGGGTGGAGGTCACCATGTCGCAGCAGCCGTACTACCTACAGGCCGGCGCCTTCGCGCAGCGGATGAACAGGGCCGTCGGATGGCTCGCACGCCACGGCGTCAGCCTTCTGGGCTCGGCGGAGCTGTCGGTGACGGGCCGCAGGAGCGGCCGGATGCAGCGCGTCCCCGTCAATCCCCACGGGTACGAAGGCGTCCAGTACCTGGTCTCCGCCCGCGGCCACTCGCAGTGGGTGCGCAACCTGCGCGCGGCCGGAGGCGGAGAACTGAAGGTGGGCCGGAAGGTCCGCGGGTTCACCTCCGTCGAGATCGCCGACGACGAGCAGAAGGTGCGGATCCTCCGCGCCTACCTGAAGCGCTGGGGCTGGGAGGTCGCTCAGTACTTCCAGGGCGTCACGGCGAAGTCGGCCGATGCCGAACTCCTGGCCGCGTGCCCGGACCACCCCGTCTTCCGGATCACGCTCAGGAGCTGATCCGGTCCGCCCCCTGACGGTCGACGACGTGCAGCGCGCGCTGGGCCAGCGGATGTGAGCGGACCAGCTCGGCCAGGGACGTCGTCCCCCGGGTGATGCCCGCGAACGCGTTCCAGGCGGGGCGGAAGCCGGTCAGCGCCGCGTGCAGGAGTCCGGGGCGCCGCTCGAAGAGCCTCAGCATGCGCCGTCCGACGCTCATCTCCACGCCCAGCCCGGCCTTGACCGCGAACGCGTAGTTGAGTGCCTGCCTCCGGGCGTCGACCGCGTCGTGCGACTCCGCGATGCGCACCGCCCATTCGCCCGCGAGCCGCCCGGACCGCAGGGCGAAGGAGATGCCCTCCCTGGTCCAGGGCTCCAGGAGCCCCGCCGCGTCGCCGCAGACGAGCACCCGGCCACGGGAGAGCGGCGAGTCGTCGCTGCGGCAGCGGGTCAGATGGCCGGAGGAGATCTTCGGTTCGAACCCGGCGAGACCCAGCCTGCCGACGAAGTCCTCCAGGTACCGCTTGGTCCCCGCGCCGTCGCCCCGCGCCGAGATCACACCGACGGTGAGCGTGTCCCCCTTGGGGAAGACCCAGCCGTAACTCCCGGGCATCGGACCCCAGTCGATGAGTACCCGCCCCGCCCAGTCCTCGGCGACCGTCTCCGGAACGGGGATCTCCGCCTCGAGGCCGAGGTCCACCTGGTCGAGCTTCACCCCGACATGAGCTCCTATACGCCCCGCGCTCCCGTCGGCGCCGACGACGGCACGCGCGAGCACCGTCTCGCCACCGGCCAGCACCACGGCGACCGTACGCCGGTCGGGCACGGCGGTGCCGTGCTGCTCGACCCGCGTCACCGCGACGCCCGTACGCAGCTCGGCGCCCGCCTTCTGGGCCTCCTCCACCAGGCCGGCGTCGAATTCCGGCCGGTTGATCAGCCCGAAGAGCATGCGCTTGGACTTGCGGGTGCGCGACAGCTTCCCGTTGAGCGAGAAGGTGACCGCGTGGATCCTGTCCTTGAGGGGCAGTTCGAATCCGGGGGGCAGGGAATCCCGCGAGAACCCGATGATTCCGCCGCCGCATGTCTTGTAGCGGGGGATCTCCGCCTTCTCCAGCAACAGCACCCGGCGGCCTGCGACTGCCGCCGCGTACGCCGCGGATGCTCCCGCCGGGCCCGCGCCGACCACGACGACGTCCCATACCGAGGACTCCTGCGGTACCGACGACGACTCATCCGGCTCAATTCCGGCGTCTGCGTTCTCGCTGCTCACGATGTGCTTCTGCTCCCGATCCGACCAGTGGCCCCAACTGCTCACGGCATCCTACGGCGCGCCGCGGCCGAACTCCTCTGTGGGAGGATCAGCCTCGAATTCGTCGTACACGCGACGTCGCGTCCCCGGCGTCGCCCCCGGCCGCGTAACGCGTCGCGCCCTAGTCCTAACGTCGCACCCACGAGGAGCGTGCCCATGACCGCCCGTCCGATTTCCGAGACCGTTGCCTCGCTGATGCCCCGCGCGAAGGCGGAGCTCGCCGAGCTGGTGGCCTTCCGGTCGGTCGCGGACACCGCGCAGTTCCCCAGGAGCGAGTGCGTGGCGGCGGCCGGCTGGGTCGCCGACGCGCTGCGCGCCGAGGACTTCCAGGACGTCGCCCTGCTCGACACCCCTGACGGGACCCAGTCGGTGTACGGCTACCTTCCCGGCCCGGCCGGCGCGCCCACCGTGCTGCTCTACGCGCACTACGACGTGCAGCCCCCGCTGGACGAGTCCGCCTGGCTCTCCCCGCCGTTCGAGCTGACCGAGCGCGACGGCCGCTGGTTCGGCCGGGGTGCCGCGGACTGCAAGGGCGGCTTCATCATGCACCTGCTCGCGCTGCGCGCCCTCAAAGCGAACGGCGGCGTCCCGGTCTCCGTCAAGGTGATCGCGGAGGGCTCGGAGGAGCAGGGCACGGGCGGCCTGGAACAGTACGCCGAGGCGCACCCCGAACTGCTGGCCGCCGACACTATCGTCATCGGTGACACCGGCAACTTCCGTGTCGGGCTCCCCACCGTCACCGCCACGCTGCGGGGCATGACGATGCTGCGGGTGCGCCTGGACACGCTCGAAGGGAACCTGCACTCGGGCCAGTTCGGCGGCGCGGCCCCGGACGCGCTGGCGGCCATGATCCAGCTGCTGGCATCCCTGCGGGACGAGGACGGCACGACCACGGTCGACGGACTGACGAACGACGCGGAGTGGGACGGACTGCGGTACCCCGAGGACGAGTTCCGTACGGACGCCAAGGTGCTCGACGGCGTGGGGCTGATCGGCACCGGCACGGTCGCCGACCGCATCTGGGCGCGGCCCGCGGTCACCGTCATCGGCATCGACTGCCCGCCGGTCGTCGGGGCCACCCCCTCGCTGCAGGCGAGCGCCCGTGCACAGGTGAGCCTGCGGGTGCCGCCGGGCCAGGACGCCGCCGAGGCCACCGAGCTGCTGACCGCCCACCTCCGGGCCCACGCCCCGTGGGGTGCGCGGGTCTCCGTCGAACAGGTCGGCCAGGGGCAGCCGTTCCGCGCCGACACCACCAGCCCCGCGTACACGTCGATGGCCGAGGCCATGCGGCTCGCCTACCCGGGTGAGGAGATGCAGTCCTCGGGCATGGGGGGTTCCATCCCGCTGTGCAACACCCTGGCCGCCCTGTATCCGCAGGCGGAGATCCTGCTCATCGGGCTGAGCGAGCCAGAGGCCCAGATCCACGCGGTGAACGAGAGCGTGTCCCCCGAGGAACTCGAGCGGCTCTCGGTCGCGGAGGCCCTGTTCCTGCGGAACTACGCGGAGTCCAGGAAGGGCTGAGGTCCGCACGGGGTGCCGGTGTACACGGCCGGGTACGGAGTGCCGGGGTCAGGAAGGCCTGAGGTCCGCACGGCGTGCCGGGGTACGGACTACCCGGGTACGGACCGCCCGTGCACGGACTGCCCTTGTACGGACTACCCGTGTCGCCCGGAGCGCGAGCCCGGGCGACGGGCGGCCCGCCGCCCTGGGTCCGCCGTGCGGACGGCGGCCGGGTGACGCGGCCGTCGCGGATCCGCCGTGTGGACGGTGGCCGGGTGACGCGGCCGTCGCGGGGCCGCCCCCGCCTTGTAGGGGCCGCCCGGCCGGGGCGCGTCACACCCTCGGGTGCGCTTTCGCCGGGGTCCGACGGGGGCCGGGGCCGACGGAGAGGGGCGGCAGAGCCTACCGGCCGCCCACGGGCACCCCGGCCTCGAGGTTCAGCACGGTCGACCGCTCGCGGGCGCGCAGTGCCCAGCGAAGCCGTTCGAAGCGTGTCGGCGGGAGCATGCCGGCGGCCTCCTCCTCGGTGACGAACCGCCAGCCGCGCAGTTCCGAACCGGGCAGGAGCAGGTGTGCGGCCTCCTCGCCGCACAGGTGGCCCCCGTCGAACAGGAAGCGCAGTCCCCCGTACGCGGGCGGCTTCGGCGCCTCCCAGTCGACCACGAGCAGTTTCGGCGGCTCGTCCAGGCGGAGCCCGATCTCCTCGGCGACCTCGCGTATCCCGGCCTGCGCGGGGGCCTCCCCCGGCTCCACCACACCGCCGGGGAACTCCCAGCCCGGTTTGTAGGTCGGATCGACGAGCAGCACCCGGTCCTGTTCGTCGAAGAGCAGCACCCCGGACGCCACCGTCTCCGCCCGGGGTTCGGGGGTCTGGACGATCCCGCACTCCCTGGCCTCGCCCGTGCGCAGCGCGTCCGCGATCCGCTGGGCCGTCTCGTGCGGGGTGAGGGTGCTGGTGTCGATCGTGTGGGCGTCGGCGGTGAGCCACCCGAGGGCCGCCCGGTAGGGCTCGATGTGCTCGTACGCCCACTGCCGGACACGCTCGTCGCGCTCGGGGTCACCGGCGCGTTCCTCGCGCTCGGCGATCCGCCTACGCAGGATCGTTTCCTCAGGTGAGAGCAGTATGTGGCGCACCGGTATGCGCCGGGCGGCGAGCCCGCCGAAGATCTCGTCGCGGTAGTCCTGTCTCAGGAGGGTCATCGGGACCACCAGGACCCCGGAGAGTTCGGCGAGGAGCGCGGCCGCCGTGTCGACCACCAGGCGCCGCCATATCGGCAGGTCCTGGAAGTCGGTCACCTCGGCGAGCTTCTTCGGGGGCAGCAGCCGGCGCAGTCCGCCGCCGGTCAGCCCGGGGTCGTAGAAGGTGCTGTTCGGGATCAGATCGATCAGTTCGCACGCGGCACTGGTCTTGCCCGCACTGAACGCACCGTTGATCCAGACGATCACGGGTCCCCCTCTTCCGTAGCCCCCTGTGGCTTGCCCGCAACACCCCGCTCCGGAAACCCGCGGGAGCCATGCGGTTGCGCGGGCGCGGGCGCCGGGGCGCTCGGCTGGACGGGTCCGCGCGGCCGCGCCGCCGTAACGGGGAGCGGCCGGACGTCGTTGGAGCGGGCAGTCACTGGAACGACGAGGGGGTACGCGGTGCGCCGCACGGTACTTGAGCGCTTTCCCGCCGGAGGGCCGCGCGGGAGCCGTCCCGCGGAGGAGTTCGCTGCGGCGCGCCGCGGCGAGGGTGTGGCCGCCGAGGTCGTGATGGACCTGGAGCAGGACGTCTTCCTGGTGGTCGTGCCCCAGCAGGCGACGGACCGGGGCCGCTGACCGGGAGGGGCGGGCTGCGCCCGCGGGACGACCGCCGGCCGGGGAGGCCGGGGGACGGCTACGGTGCGGCCACCGCCCGCACGCCGTTCGAGGCGCCGGGGCGTACCGCCGAGGCCGCGGCCGCGGCGCCCACCAGGCCCGCGTCGGCGCCCATCACCGCGGAGGTGACGGTCAGTCCCTGGACGAAGGAGAGCGTGGCGTAGTCGCGCAGCGAGGCGCGCAGCGGTGCGAAGAGCACCTCACCCGCGCCCGCGACTCCCCCTCCGATCACGGCGATGTCGATCTCGGCCAGGGTGGCGGTGGCAGCTATCCCGGCGGCGAGCGCCTGGGCGGCGCGTTCGAAGGAAGCGGCCGCGACCGGGTCTCCCGCCCGGGCGGCCGCCGCCACGGCGGCGGCCGTGGCATCGCCGTCCGGGCCGGGGCGCCAGCCGTTCTCCAGGGCGCGCCGGGCGATGTTGGGCCCGCTGGCGAGCCGCTCCACACACCCCCGGGCGCCGCAGGGGCAGCGGTCACCGTCCAGGTCGACGCTGATGTGGCCGATGTGACCGGCGTTTCCGGAGGGGCCCGGGTGCAGCTTTCCACCGAGCACGAGGCCGCCTCCGACGCCGGTGGAGACGACCATGCACAGCGCGTTGTCGTACCCACGGGCGGCGCCCAGCCAGTGCTCGGCGGCGGTCATCGCGACCCCGTCGCCGACAAGGGTGACGGGCAGCCCGCCGGTCGCCGCGGCCACCCGGTCCACCAGGGGAAAGCCCCGCCAGCCGGGCACGTTGACCGGGCTGACCGTGCCGGCCGAGGCGTCCACCGGTCCCGCGCTGCCGATGCCGACCGCGCGCACCCGGTGCCAGAGCGGAGAGGCGGTCAGCTCGGCGAGGACGCCGCTCACCGCGCCCATCACGGCCTCGGCGCCCTCACGGGCCGGTGTGGGGCGCCGCGCCCGTGCCAGGAGGGATCCGCCGCCGTCCACCAACGCCCCGGCGATCTTTGTACCGCCGATGTCGAGCGCGGCGACGAGGTCGGTATGCATCGGTGTGGACTCTCCGGAGGGGTGAGGCGCGGGACCTGCGAATTCAGTCAGGTGGTCCACCCAGTCTCCATTCTCTTGACAACGTTGTCCAGGGCCTATGCTCGACGCCACAGCATCCGGCTCCTCCCCGGCACCGCCGGGAAGGAGCCGGAATCATCCGTTCCCGACGACAGGACAGCGCACCGTGGCCGAGACCGCCCGCCATTCCGAGTCCCGCTACGGCAACAGGCCGACCATGAAGGACGTGGCAGCCCGTGCGGGAGTGGGCCTCAAGACGGTCTCACGCGTGGTGAACAGCGAGCCCGGAGTCACCCCCGACACCGAGCGCCGCGTCCAGGAGGCCATCGACGCACTCGGTTTCCGCCGCAACGACAGCGCGCGGGTGCTGCGCAAGGGCCGCACCGCGTCGATCGGCCTGGTCCTGGAGGACCTCGCGGACCCCTTCTACGGGCCGCTGAGCCGCGCCGTCGAGGAAGTGGCCCGCGCGCACGGCGCCCTGCTGATCAACGGCTCCAGCGCCGAGGACCCGGAGCGCGAGCAGGAGCTCGTCCTCGCGCTCTGCGCCCGCAGGGTGGACGGACTGATCGTGATCCCGGCCGGGGACGACCACCGTTATCTGGAGCCCGAGATGAAGGCCGGCATCGCCACGGTGTTCGTCGACCGTCCGGCGGGACGGGTCGACGCGGACATGGTCCTGTCGGACAGCTACGGCGGAGCCCGCGCGGGCGTGGCCCATCTGGTGGCACACGGCCACCGCCGGATCGGATTCGTCGGCGACCAGCCGCGCATCCACACCGCGACGGAACGGCTGCGCGGATACCACGCGGCGATGACCGACGCCGGGATCACGGTCGAGGACGCCTGGGTGTCCCTCGGCCCGACCGACCCCGCCCGGGTCAGGGCCGCCGTCGAGGCGATGCTGGCCGGTCCCGACCCGGTGACCGCGCTCTTCGCGGGCAACAACCGGGTGACGGTCACCGCCGTCCGCGTCCTCGCCGAGTGCGACCGCCGGATCGCCCTGGTCGGCTTCGACGACATCGAACTCGCCGATCTGCTGGGCATCACGGTGATCTCGCAGGACGCCGCGGCGGTCGGCAGGACCGCCGCGGAGCACCTGTTCCGCCGCCTCGACGGCGCGGCTCACGCCCCCGCGAGGGTGGAGCTGCCGACCCGGCTCATCGCGCGCGGCTCGGGGGAGCTCCCGCCCGCGTGACGGCTCACGGCGCCGTCACCGTCAGCCCGCCGCGGCGCGGCGCCGCGAACGTGTCGAGGTCCTCCCGGGTGAGACCGGTGAGGGCCCGGACCTCCGTGGTGTCCAGGGCGCCGCAGTCGATGCCCCGGAGCAGATAGCCGCTGAGGGCCTTCGCGGTGGCCGGCTCGTCCATGACGTCCCCGCCGGCCTTGGCCACGTAGGCGGCGAGCCGGGACGCGGCCTGGCCGAGGCCCTCGCGGTAGAAGCCGTACACGGCGGCGTAGCGGGTGGGCAGATGGCCCGGGTGCATGTCCCAGCCCTGGTAGTAGGCGCGGGCCAGGGCGCGCCGGGTGAGGCCGTGGTGGAGGCGCCAGGCGTCGTGGACCTGCTCGGTGGGGCCGACGGGCAGCACGTTGGTGGAACCGTCGCAGACCCGCACCCCGGTGCCCGCCGCGGCCACCTGCATGACCGCCTTGGCGTGGTCGGCCGCGGGGTGGTCGCCGGCCTGGTAGGCGGGGCTGACGCCGACGCAGGCGCTGTAGTCGAAGGTCCCGTAGTGCAGTCCCGTCGCCCGGCCCTGGGCCGCGTCGATCATGCGGGCCACGGCGGCGGTGCCGTCCGCCGCGAGGATGGACTGGCTGGTCTCGATCTGGATCTCGAACCCGAGGCGCCCGGACGGCAGGCCGTGGCCCTCCTCGAAGGCTTCGAGGAGCCGCACGAAGGCGGTGACCTGCTCGGGGTACGTCACCTTGGGCAGCGTCAGGACGAGCCCCTCGGGAAGGCCTCCGGCCCGCATCAGGCCGGTGAGGAAGATGTCCGTGGTACGGATGCCCCGGTCGCGTACGGCGGCCTCCATGCACTTCATCCGGATGCCCATGTACGGTGCCGCGGTCCCGCCGGCGTACGCCTCGGCCACCAGTCGCGCCGCGCGGGCGGCCGCCTGGTCCTCCTCGGCGTCGGGCCGGGGCCCGTAGCCGTCCTCGAAGTCGATGCGCAGGTCTTCCACCGGCTCGCGCTCCAGCTTGGCCCGTACGCGGTCGTGGACGGCCTCCGCGAGCTCCTGCGGGATCCCGAGGACCGAGGCGAACGCGGCGGCGTCGGGGGCGTGTTCGTCGAGCGCCGCCAGTGCCTGGTCGCCCCAGCCGCGCAGGGTGGTGGAGGTGAAGCTGTCGGCGGGCACGTAGACGGTGTGGACGGGCTGGCGGGTACCGGGGTCCCCCGGGTAGCGGCGGGCGAGTTCGGCGTCCACCGGTGCGAGGGAGGCGCTGATCTCGTCACCGACCGTGCCGGCGAGGCTCGTCGCCACCTTCTCCTGCTGACCCATGTCCGTACCCTCCACGTATTCAGTAATTCCGCTTCCTGGAATCTTTCATCCGCATAGTGAAGTTATAAGTCTCCCGGTCCCGCGTCAATGGTGATCCGGAACGGCCCGGGGCCGCGCGGTGGGAACACCGCGCGGCCCCGGGCCGGTGTACGGGCAGAGCTCCTGCCGGGTCAGCCCTTGCGGGACTTGACCTCGTCGGTGAGCTGCGGGACGACGTTGAAGAGGTCCCCGACGACGCCGTAGTCGACGAGGTCGAAGATCGGGGCCTCGGCGTCCTTGTTGACCGCGACGATGGTCTTCGAGGTCTGCATGCCGGCACGGTGCTGGATCGCGCCGGAGATGCCGGAGGCGATGTACAGCTGCGGCGAGACCGACTTGCCGGTCTGGCCGACCTGGTTGGTGTGCGGGTACCAGCCGGCGTCGACCGCGGCGCGCGAGGCACCCACGGCCGCACCGAGCGAGTCGGCGAGCGCCTCGATGACCGCGAAGTTCTCCGCGCCGTTGACTCCGCGTCCGCCGGAGACGACGATCGCGGCCTCGGTCAGCTCCGGACGCCCGGTCGACTCGCGCGGGGTGCGCGAGAGGACCTTGGTACCGGTGGCCGTGGCGGAGAAGGAGACCGTGAGGGCCTCGACGGCACCCGCGGCGGGGGCGGCCTCGACGGCGGCCGAGTTCGGCTTGACCGTGATGACCGGAGTGCCCTTGGAGACACGGGACTTGGTGGTGTACGAGGCGGCGAACGCGGACTGCGTGGCGACCGGGCCCTGGTCACCGGCCTCCAGGTCGACGGCGTCGGTGATGATGCCGGAACCGATGCGGAGCGCGAGACGGGCCGCGATCTCCTTGGCCTCGGCCGAGGAGGGCAGCAGCACGGCCGCCGGGGACACGGCGTCGTAGGCGGCCTGCAGGGCGTCCACCTTCGGCACGACGAGGTAGTCGGCGAACTCCGGGGCGTCGGCGGTCAGTACCTTGACCGCGCCGTGCTCGGCGAGCGCGGCGGCGGTGTCCGCGGCCCCGCCGCCGAGGGCGACGGCGACCGGCTCGCCGATGCGGCGGGCGAGCGTCAGCAGCTCCAGGGTGGGCTTGCGGACGGCACCGTCCACGTGGTCGACATAGACGAGAACTTCAGCCATGGGACTTCAATCTCCTGCGTGCGAGGGAGTGCGGGGCGGTGGGAGGGGTGGCCGGGGCTCAGATGAACTTCTGGCCCGCAAGGAACTCGGCCAGCTGCTTGCCGCCCTCGCCCTCGTCCTTGACGATCGTGCCCGCCGTGCGGGCGGGACGCTCGGCCGCGGAGTCGACGGCGGTCCAGGAGCCGCCCAGGCCGACCTCGTCCGCCTCGATCTCCAGGTCCTCGAGGTCCAGGGACTCGACCGGCTTCTTCTTGGCCGCCATGATGCCCTTGAACGACGGGTAGCGGGCCTCGCCCGACTGGTCGGTCACGGAGACCACCGCGGGCAGGGACGCCTCGAGCTGCTCGCTGGCGGTGTCGCCGTCGCGGCGGCCCTTGACGGTGCCGCCCTCGACCGAGACGTCGGAGAGCAGCGTGACCTGCGGGACGCCGAGGCGCTCCGCGAGCAGCGCGGGGAGCACGCCCATGGTGCCGTCCGTCGACGCCATGCCGCAGATGACCAGGTCGTAACCGGTCTTCTCCACGGCCTTGGCCAGAACCAGGGAGGTGCCGATGACGTCGGTGCCGTGGAGGTCGTCGTCCTCGACGTGGACGGCCTTGTCCGCACCCATCGACAGCGCCTTGCGCAGCGCGTCCTTGGCGTCCTCGGGGCCCACCGTGAGAACGGTGATCTCCGCGTCGTCCGCCTCGTCGGCGATCTGCAGCGCCTGCTCGACCGCGTACTCGTCGAGCTCCGACAGCAGACCGTCGACGTCGTCACGGTCCAGGGTCAGGTCATCGGCGAAGTGCCGGTCGCCGGTGGCGTCGGGCACGTACTTCACACAGACAACGATCCTCAAGCTCACGCCGGCTCTCCTACTGCATCGTCATTTCCGGGCTGCCTTGTTGCACGCAGCATAGGCGCCTTATCGGGCGGTTTCCGGTCCGGGGGGACCGGGCTCCCGGGCCGATATTACTCGCCAGTACACCCATTACGTTACCCATGAGCAAGCGCTTGGAACTGTGACGTAGCCAACGGGTCCCGTTCCGTCGCCGCCCTGCTCACCCTCAGTCTCGCAGAGCGGTGAAAGCGCCCTGGTGGTAGACCAGCGGCCGGCCGCCCCGCGTGGGGTCCCCGGCCACGACCTCGGCGATCACGATGCGGTGGTCCCCGGCGGGGATCCGGGCGACCACCCGGCACACCAGCCAGGCCACCACTCCCCCGAGCAGTGGCACCCCCTCGGGCCCGCTGTGCCAGTCGGTGGACGGGCCGAACCGGTCGGCACCGCTGCGGGCGAACGTCGCGGCGAGCTCCTGCTGGTCCTCGCCGAGTATGTGCACGCCGACGTGCTCCGCCTCCGCGACCACGGGCCAGCTGGAGGACGAGGTGCCCACGCCGAAGGAGACGAGGGGCGGCTCGGCGGCGACGGAGTTGAGCGAGGTGGCGGTGAACCCGGCCGGCTGTGCGCCCGCGGCGGTGATCACGGCGACGCCCGCGGCGTGCTGCCGGAAGACGGAGCGCAGGAGTGCGGGGGCTGTCCGTGCCGTGCGGAGATCTGGCGAGGCCGTCATGGGGAGATCCTTCTGCGAGGAGGTGTACGGGGCCGTGGGTTCTTCAGGCACCCGGACAGCGCGCACTCGCGTGGCGCACGAGGTCGACATGGACCCGGCCGAAGAGAAGGAGTTCTGGCGGCATAGCGTCAGACTGACGATGCGTGGCGTACACAGTCAAGTGCGTCCCGTCATGTGGGAGATGTGTCACGGCCCGTCACATCGCCTGCCCCAGGGCGGCGACGACATCCACCGTGCGCGGCTGACCCACCCCCCGCCGCACGATGCGGCCCCGCGCGTCGAGCACGAGGACGGTGGGGGTCCGGCTGATGCCGAGGCCGCGTACGAGCGTGAGATGCGCCTCGGCGTCGATCTCGACGTGCGCGACCCCCTCGACCATCCCGGCCACCTCCGCCAGGGTGCGCCTGGTGGCGCGGCACGGCTGGCAGAAGGCACTCGAGAACTGCACGAGAGTCGCCCGATCCCCCAGTTCCGCGCCGAGTTGGGCCGCGTCCAGTACACCGGCCCGTGTCGGTCCGTCCATCCCCGCCTCCCTCTCAGAGCTCTGCGCAAAGGGTCAGCGTCCGGCGGCCGCATTACATTCCCCGGCGATTCACGTGACGAGAATCTCTCGCCCCGGGCCCTTTGGGGCTGGCCACGGCGTCGCGCATGGGGCACGATCGCCCCAATGCCGAAAACCTACGGCTGCGTAACTTCCGCCGGGAGAACCCCCCAGGCATTGAAGAAGGGTCTTCATCCAGATGGCAGAACTCGTCTATCGGCCGGTCATCGGCGCCGCTCGCACGCTGTTCAAGGCGCTCGACCTGAAGATCGACACCCAGGGTTCGGAGCACATCCCGAAGACCGGTGGCGCGGTTCTGGTCAGCAACCACATCAGCTATCTCGACTTCATCTTCACCGGACTCGGCGCCCTGCCGCAGAAGCGGCTCGTGCGCTTCATGGCGAAGGAGTCGGTGTTCCGGCACAAGGTGTCCGGACCGCTGATGCGCGGAATGAAGCACATTCCCGTCGACCGCAACCAGGGTGAGGACGCCTACGCGCACGCGCTCGCGTCCTTGCGCGCCGGAGAGATCGTCGGTGTCTTCCCCGAAGCGACGATCTCGCAGTCCTTCACCCTGAAGAGCTTCAAGTCGGGCGCCGCCCGGCTGGCCCAGGAAGCCGGTGTCCCGCTGATCCCGATGGCGCTGTGGGGCACCCAGCGGCTGTGGACCAAGGGACGTCCGCGCAACTTCCGGCGCAGCCACACCCCGATCACGATCCGGGTCGGCGAGGCCGTGGAGGCCCCCGCCGACCAGTACGCGGGAGCGATCACCCGCCGCCTGCGTGAGCGCGTGCAGGAACTCCTCGAAGCCGCGCAGCGGGCCTACCCCGTGCGCCCCAAGGACGCGGCCGACACCTGGTGGGTCCCCGCGCACCTCGGGGGTACGGCTCCGACGCCCGCGGAGGTGCGCGAGCGCGGCTGACCCGCCGCGCCGCGCACGAGCGGGGTGAAACGTCACGCCGGTGCGTGGAGGGTGGTCCGCACCCCGGGGCTGAGCTTCTCGAGGGACTCGACGAGCTCGGCGGCCGCCGCGCCGAGCTCCGTGGACGTCAGGGGGGCCAGGCCCTCCAGGAGGAAGACGGCGTTCACCGAGTCCTCGGTGAGCCGGGTGCGCACACCCTGGCGCCAGTTCCAGCGCCGGCAGGTGACGGCCTCGTCGTCGCACCAGACGACCTCACCGGCCGCGGGGTGCTCCACGACGTCCTCGCCGCCCGCGGCGGTGGGGAACGGCTCCCGGCCGGTCGCGCGCACGAGCCGCATCGCGCCCCTGATCCGGTCGGCGTCCTCACCGCCGACCGGGATCAGGTGGGCGACGCTCACGGCGTTGTAGGCGTCGACCAGGCGGTTGACGCGGGGCAGCCCCGCGTCGGTGAGCGCGCGCCTGGCGAGGGCCTCCGCGGAGTTGCGGGTGCGGGAGGGCTTGGCGCCGAAGGCGGCGTACGCCTCACGCCAGGCGGCGACATGCGGGTCCTCGTGCGGAGCCCGTCCGTCGAGCCGCTCCGCCAGCCTGCGGCCGGCGTCGTCCAGCAGGGCCGAACTGGCCTCGTCGCTGGGCCCGTTGACCAGGCCGCGCGCCTCGACCGCCAGGTAGGTGAAGCCGGGCGCCAGGTCGCGGACCTCGTCGGAGATGGTGAGGGTCAGGGTCATCGTCTGCCTTACGTCGGGGTGGTGTCCGCCGCACGGCGGGCCGCCGGCCCGCGAGGAGCCGGGGCGTCAGAGCGCGGTGGGAAGCCGGAGGGAGAGTTCGTCCCGGTCGCCGGAACTCCGGAGGGCATCGAGCACCGCCGCATGCGGTACTTCATACACTACCGGATAGTCCATTTCATTGAACTGCGGTCGCGGCACCCAGGCGAGCCGCTCCCTCCCCGCCGAGAACCGGGCGTCGATGCCGCCCGTGTTGCCGCGCGGATCCTGCCGCACCCAGCGGCCCGACCCGGGAAGCCGCACCGCGACCAGACCGTGGACGATCAGGTTCACGTCACCGTCACTCCCGGTCAGCCGCTGGTAGCAGAGCCCGGCGGGGATGCCGGCGGCCCGCAGCAGGGCGGTCAGCGCGTGCGCCTTGGCATGGCAGATGCCCGTACGGGCGGCGAGGACGTCCGAGGCGCGCCAGGTGACCCGCGGGTCTCCCGCGTCCGCCGAGTGAGGGATGGTGTCGCGCACGAAGGCGAAGGCGGCAGACGCGTATGTATATGCGTCGACGGTCCTGACGCCAAGACGCTCGGAGGTCTCCCTGACGAGCCGGTGCCGATGGTCGATGACCTCATCGGCCCTGAGATAGGCGGAGAGGTCAGGGGTGCGCTGGATCAGCTTCATACCCCTGGAGCGTAAGGATGCGGCCGACCGGAAGCAATACATTTCCGTTCGGCCGCATAGGTATGCCGCTACTGTCGTGCCATCTCCTCCTTGAGCGCCAGCACGAAGGAGTCGACGTCGTCCTCACGGGTGTCGAAGGCGCACATCCAGCGGACGTCGCCGGCCTTCTCGTCCCAGAAGTAGAACCGGAACCGCTCCTGGAGGCGCACGGCCACCTCGTGCGGCAGGCGCGCGAAGACGCCGTTGGCCTGGACGGGGTAAAGGATCTCCACCCCGTCCACCGTCCTGACCCCGTCCGCGAGCCGCTGGGCCATGGCGTTGGCGTGCTGTGCGTTGCGCAGCCAGAGGTCGCCCGCGAGCAGCGCCTCGAGCTGGACGGAGACGAAGCGCATCTTCGACGCGAGCTGCATGGACAGCTTGCGCAGGTGCTTCATCGCCCGGACGGAGTCCGGGTTCAGCACGACGACGGCCTCACCGAAGAGGGCACCGTTCTTGGTGCCGCCGAAGGAGAGGACGTCGACACCGGCCTCGCTGGTGAACGCGCGCATCGGCACGTCCAGCGACGCCGCGGCGTTGGCTATCCGCGCGCCGTCGAGGTGCACCTTCATGCCCCGCTCGTGGGCGTGGTCGCAGATGGCGCGGATCTCGTCCGGCGTGTACAGGGTGCCGAGCTCGGTGTTCTGGGTGATCGAGACGACCTGCGGCATCGCCCGGTGCTCGTCGTCCCAGCCGTACGCCTCACGGTCGATGAGCTCCGGTGTGAGCTTGCCGTCCGGGGTCGGGACGGTGAGCAGCTTCAGGCCGCCCACCCGCTCCGGCGCGCCGCCCTCGTCCACGTTGATGTGGGCGGACTCGGCACAGATCACCGCACCCCAGCGCTCGGTCAGGGCCTGGAGGGCGACCACGTTGGCCCCGGTGCCGTTGAAGACCGGGAAGGCCTCCGCCGTGGGGCCGAAGTGGCCGCGCATGATCTCCTGGAGGTGCCCGGTGTACGCGTCACCGCCGTAGGAGACCTGGTGGCCCCCGTTGGCGAGGGCGAGGGCCGCGAGAACCTCCGGGTGCACACCCGCGTAGTTGTCGCTGGCGAAACCGCGTACCTGCGGGTCGTGATGACGTCGCGCGTCGGTCGTTACGGTTGCGGGGTCAGCCACAGACGTTGTCCGTTCACTTCTCCGGCGGACCTGTCCCAGACTCCGGCGATGGCCTCGGCCAGCTCCGTGACGTCGGTGAAGCCCGCGAACTTCGCATTCGGTCGCTCGGCGCGCATCGCGTCGTGCACCAGTGCCTTGACGACAAGGATCGCAGCAGCGGTTGTCGGCCCCGCGTCGCCCCCCGCCTTGCGGAAGGCGTCGGCCATGGCGAGCGTCCACGCCTCGGCGGCCGCCTTGGAGGCCGCGTAGGCCGCGTTGCCGGCGGTGGGGTTGCTGGCCCCCGCCGCGCTGATCAGCACGTACCGGCCGCGGTCGCTGCGCTGGAGGACCTCGTGGAAGGCGAGCGAGGTGGACTGGACGGTACGGATCAGCAGCTTCTCGAGGAAGTCCCAGTCGGCGAGGCTGGTGTCCGCGAAGCCTGAGCTGCCGCGCCAGCCTCCGACGAGGTGCACCAGACCGTCGACGCGGCCGAACTCCTTCTCCGTCTTCAGGGCCCATTCCCGCGCGGCCGCCGGGTCGAGGAGGTCCACCGTGTCGCCGGTGACCGTCGCGCCGCCGTGCGCGTACCGCGCGGCGTCGACCGCTTCGACCAGCCGCTCGGGGTTGGCGTCGGAGGCGACCACGGTCGCCCCCGCCTCCGCGAGCCTCAGCAGCGTGGCGCGGCCCGCCGGCCCCGCCGCTCCCGCTACCGCGATCACGGCGCCCTCGAGCACGCCGCTGTCGGTCCTGCCTGTTCCGTTCATCGCCACCGCCTCCTCAGAACCCGCGCTCACGCGGCTGCCCGCCCGGCGTCCACCGCTGTGATCCCCTTGGTGGAGGCGATCACATGCTTCAGCTTCTTCGAGAGCGCCTCATAGAACATGCTCAGGGGAAACTCGTCCGGAAGCACGTCGTCGACGAGCCTGCGCGGCGGCTTGTCGAGGTCCAGGGCGTCCGGGCCCTTGGCCCAGCGGGATCCCGGGTGGGGCGCGAGATAGGTCGCGACCAGGTCGTACGCCGCGAACCAGTGCACCAGCTTGGGGCGGTCGATGCCGTCGCGGTAGAGCTTCTCGATCTCTCCGCAGAGCTGGTTGGTGACCTGCGGGGCGCGGGCCCAGTCGATCTTGAGCGTGTTGTCGGTCCAGCGGACCACGTCGTGCTTGTGGAGGTAGGCGAAGAGCAGCTGGCCGCCGAGGCCGTCGTAGTTGCGGACGCGCTCGCCGGTCACGGGGAAGCGGAACATCCGGTCGAAGAGCACGGCGAACTGGACGTCACGGCCCTGGCCGAAGCCGTCGGCCTCCAGCTTCACGGCCTCCTTGAAGGCGGTGAGGTCGCAGCGCAGCTCCTCGAGCCCGTACATCCAGAACGGCTGGCGCTGCTTGATCATGAAGGGGTCGAACGGGAGGTCGCCGTGGCTGTGGGTGCGGTCGTGGACCATGTCCCAGAGCACGAAGGCCTGCTCGCAGCGCTTCTGGTCGCCGATCATCTCCCGGATGTCGTCGGGCAGCTCGACGCCCAGCAGCTCGACGGACGCCTCGGTGACGCGGCGGAACCGGGCGGCCTCCCGGTCGCAGAAGATGCCGCCCCAGCTGAAGCGCTCGGGCGCCTCGCGCACGGCGATGGTCTCGGGGAAGAGCACCGCGGAGTTGGTGTCGTAGCCCGAGGTGAAGTCCTCGAAGGTGATCCCGCAGAACAGCGGGTTGTCGTAGCGCGTGGCCTCCAGGTCGGCGAGCCACTCGGGCCAGACCATGCGCAGCACGACGGCTTCCAGGTTGCGGTCCGGGTTGCCGTTCTGCGTGTACATCGCGAACACGACGAGGTGCTGGAGTCCGTCCGCGCGGTTCCTGGCGGGCTGGAAGGCGAGGAGGGAGTCGAGGAAGTCCGGGACGCCGAAGCCGTCGGCGGCCCAGCGGCGCAGGTCGGCGACGAGCGCGCGGTGGTAGGCGTCGTCGTGCGGGAGCAGCGGGGAGAGCTGCTCGACCGCGGTGACCACGCGTGCGACGACGGACGCGGCGTCGGCGGCGGTGGGGGCGCCTTCGGCCTCGAAGTCGATGGAGCCGTCCTTGGACTGCCAGGGGCGGAGCTCTTCCACGGCACTCTTGAGCGCGGGCCAGCCAGGGTGCTCCACGACCCGCTGGGCAGCAGTTATCGCGCCGGTGGCGTTGGCGTGCTCAAGAATTTCCGTCATGACACTTCCTTCACGGGAGAACCTCGCGTCAAGCAACCGTATCCATGCCCGGTTCCCCGAGACAAGTGGAGGACAGAAAATTATCCTGCCACCCCTCCTCATCACCGTTATTTTTCCTGTCATACATCGGGGGGACAAGTTCTTCCGCCGACCGGCCGGGCGGGGGCCGTCCTGCGGGCGAGAACTGGTTCCCTGGGGGTAGGAGCCGCACGCGGGGCGAACACCACGGACGGAAGCGGGAGTGTCTTGACTTTTCTCACCATCGGGCATCGCGGGGTCATGGGCGTCGAGCCGGAGAACACGCTGCGCTCGTTCGCGCGCGCCGAGCAGGCCGGCATGGACGCGGTCGAACTGGATCTGCATCTGAGCAAGGACGGCGCACTGGCCGTGATGCACGACGCCGCCGTGGACCGCACGACGGACGGGCAGGGGCTGATCGCCGAGAAGACGCTGGCGGAGCTCCGTGAGCTCGACGCGGGGCAGGGTGAGCGGGTGCCCGTCTTCGAGGAGGTGCTGGACGCGATCGGTTCGCCCGTCCAGGCCGAGATCAAGGACGTGGCTGCGGCCCGGGCGCTGGCCGAGGTGATGCTGCGGCGCGATCTCGCCGGCCGCGTCGAGGTGTCCTCGTTCCACGACGAGGCGGTCGCCGAGATCGCACAACTGGTCCCGGGCGTACGGACGGTGCTCATCGCCAGCCGCTGGGAGGGCGATGTGGTCGACCGTGCGAAGGCGGTGGGCGCGGCCACGCTCGCCCTCAACATCCGACGCCTCACTCTGGAGGTGGTGGAGCAGGCGCACGCGGAGGGCCTGAAGGTGATCGGCTGGGTGGTCAACACCCCCGACCACCTGCGGCTCGCGCGGGCACTGGATCTGGACGGCGCGACGACCGACCATCCGGAGATCCGGCGCGCGGGCCGCTTCACCGCCTGAGCGCGGCGCGGTTCCGGGCGGGTGGCCCGCCCGGCGCCGTCTACAGCTCCTTGACCAGCAGCTCGAACGCGAGGTCGGCGCGCTGCGGGATGCCGAAGCGCTCGTCGCCGTACGGGAAGGGCGTGAGCTCTCCCGTACGGCGGTAGCCCCGGCGCTCGTACCAGGCGATGAGCTCCTCGCGGACCGAGATCACCGTCATGTGCATCTCGCTCGCACCCCAGTCCTCGCGGGCCGTGCGCTCGGCCTCGGCGATGATCACCTTGCCCAGGCCCGCGCCCTGCTGGTCCGGGCGGACGGCGAACATGCCGAAGTACGCGGCCTCGCCCCGGTGTTCGAGCTGGCAGCAGGCGACCGGCGCGCCGTCCCGTTCGGCGACGAGGATCCGGCCCGAGGGGGTCGCGAGCACCTCGCGGACCCCGTCGGCGTCGGTGCGCTGCCCCTGGAGGATGTCCGCCTCGGTGGTCCATCCGGCCCGGCTGGCGTCGCCCCGGTAGGCGGACTCGACCAGGCGCACGAGGGCCGGCACGTCGTCCTGCGTCGCGTCGCGGAAGGTCAGCTCGGGCCGTGCCGCGGCCGGTGCGATGTCCATGGGGTCTTCTCCGGTGGTGTGCTGCCGACTGTGCCGTCCCGAGCCTAACCCGCCCCCCGACCGCCCCCGCGGGAGCGGGCGCGCTCCCCCAGTACTCCCATGCGCCCCGGTAGGAGCGACCGCGCCGGGGCATCGATGGGGGGACACCGGCGTGATCCGCCGCAGGGGAGGTGCACCGTGCACGGACCGGCACTGTCCGGCTGGCTGCTCATGGCGTTGTGCGGGGCCGCGGGCGCGTACTGCCTGCTGCGCGCCGGCGACGGCACGGGGCGGGACCGCGCCTCGGCGCGCTCCGAGGCACTGATGGGGTTCGGGATGGCCGCGATGGCGGTGCCCCCGGCCCTGCTCACGCCCCCGGAGTGGCTGTGGGCGGTGTACGCGGTGGTGTTCGGCGCCGCGTCGCTGCACGCGGTCGCGTACGCCAGGGGCGGTGGCCACCACCTGCACCACCTGGTCGGTTCGCTGGCCATGGTCTACATGGCCGTCGCCATGGCGCCGGGGGGCACCCACGCCGCGGCCGGGCACGCGGGCCACGGAGCGGGCGCGGCCGGATCCGCCGGGGGGATCCCCGCGCTGACCGGTGTGCTCCTCCTCTACTACGCGCTGTACGTCCTGCGCGCGGCCGGGCGGCTGATACCGGCGCCCGGGCCCCTCGCCGTGACGGCCGGCGGCGGGACCGGCCCGGCCTGGGGCGCCAGGCCGGAGATCGCCCTGGCGTGCAGGCTGACCATGGGGATGGCCATGTTCGCGATGCTGCTCACATTGTGAGACAGGCGGCCCCGCGCCCCGTGGCGTACGTCACTTGGCGCGCACGGCCGTACCCGTGGATACCGCCGCGCTCATAGGCTGACGCCCATGTTGGTCTCCCTCGCGCTGCTGCTGCTCGGCGCACTGGCCGCCGTCGTGGCCCCGGGTCTGATGGCGAGGGCCCGTTGGCCCGAGCGTGAGCCGGTCGTGGCCCTGTGGGTGTGGCAGTGCGTGGTCGCCGGTGTGCTGCTGTCGTTCGCGCTCTCGATGACCTTCAGCGCGGCTGCCGCCTGGCAGGCCGTGCGCGGCCACGTCTTCGCGCCCGCCCCGCACGGCGTGGTCGAGGCGTACGCCCTCGGGGCGTACGGGCCGTGGTCGGCGGTCATCGCGGTCCTGCTGGCGCTGGGCGGCGTGTGGACGGCCGCCATGCTCGTGCGGGAGATCCACCGGGCCCGGGCCCGCCGCCGGCGGCGGCGTGCCGAACTGCTGGTCCGCGCACCGCTGCTGCCCGGCGAGGAGCCGGGCGGCGGACGCCTCGTGGTGCTGGAGGGCGAGCGGCCCGACGCCTGGTGGCTTCCGGGGTCGGCTCCCCGACTCGTCGTCACCACGGCGGCGCTGGGCAGGCTGAAAGGACGTCAGCTGGACGCCGTGCTGGCCCACGAGCAGGGACACGCGCGGGCCCGGCACGACTGGCTCCTGAACTGTTCCGGCGCGCTCGCGACCGGATTCCCGCAGGTGCCCGTCTTCGCCGCGTTCCGCGACGAGATGCACCGGCTGGTCGAACTGGCCGCCGACGACGTGGCGTCACGCCGCTTCGGACGCCTCACGATCGCCCTCGCCCTGGTCGAACTCAACGAGGACCGCGGCGTGTTCGGTCCGGCGCCCGCCTCCGGCGCTCACATGCCGCTGAGGGTGAACCGCCTGCTGGCGCCGGTGGAACGGCTCACCGCGGGTCGCCGGCTGCGGCTGACCGCCGCCGCGGCGCTGGTGCCCGTCGTCCCGCTGCTGGTGGCCTTCGTGCCGGGACTCAGCGCCCTGGGATAGCCTCACGCCCGGCCGGTGGACGAGGATCATGACCATGCACTCCCCTCCGCCTCCGCGCACCGCCTTCCCGCTCACCGGTCTCGTCTGCGCCGCGCTGTCCCTCGTCCTGCTCGTGCTGGTCGTGGTGCGCTGGTCGCCCCTGATGTCGCTGGACACCACGGTGGCCGAGGACCTGCACCGCGACGCGGTGACCCGACCGGGACCGGTCCACGTCAACCGGGTGTTGACGGACTGGGTCTGGGACCCGTGGACGATGCGCCTGCTGATCGCCGTCGTCGTGATCGCCCTGTGGTGGCGGGGATCACGGCTGCTCGCCGGATGGGTCGCCGCGACCAGTCTGTCCGGGACCCTCGTGCAACAGGGGCTGAAGGCCGCGGTGGGCCGTGAACGCCCGCGGTGGGCCGACCCGGTGGACACGGCGCACTACGCGGCCTTCCCCTCCGGCCACGTCATGACCGCGATGGTGACGTGCGGGCTCCTCGTATGGCTGCTGCGCCTCCACGGCGTGCGGCCGGCCCTGAGGCGGGGGGCGGTGGTGCTCGCCGCGGTCTCGGTGGCCGGCGTCTCCTTCACGCGCGTCTACCTCGGTGTGCACTGGCTGAGCGACGTGGTGGGCGGGGTGCTGCTGGGTGGGACCCTGGTCGCCTTCTCCGTGGCCGGGTACACGGCGTACACCCGGCGCTCTCGGCGGACGGCCGGCGGCGGGGACACGGTCTTGTAGGCGCCCGCCGGGAGCGGCGAGGATCGGCTCATGCGTACCAGGGGTGTACTTTTCGACTTCTCCGGGACCCTCTTCAGGATCGAGCCCGTCGAGGCGTGGCTGCGTGCCGCGCTCGACGCGCGGGGCACGGCCATGGAGCAGGACGACTTCGAGCGCTGCGCACGTGGCCTGACGGCCGCCGGAGCGCTGCCCGGAGGGCCACGGCCCGGGCGGATCCCGCCGGCGCTGGCCACCGCGTGGGCGGGCCGCGACAGCAGCGCGCGGCTGCACCGGGAGGCGTTCACCGGCCTGGCCCGCGAGGTGGCCCTTCCGGACCCGGGCCTGTACGACGCGCTGTACGAGCGCCACATGAGCCCCGACGCCTGGCAGCCGTACCCGGACGCGGCGGAGGTGCTGCGCGGGCTCCGCCGCGACGGCACCGCCGTCGGTGTCGTCAGCAACATCGGCTGGGACCCGCGTCCCGTCTTCCGCGCGCACGGCCTGGACGGCCTGATCGACGTGTACGTCCTGTCCTACCGGCACGGGATCCAGAAGCCCGACCCCCGGCTGTTCCGCGAGGCGTGCGCGCTGCTGGGACGCGATCCCGAGGACGTCGTCATGGTCGGCGACGACCGCCACGCCGACGCGGGCGCGTCCGCCGTGGGGTGCGGGGTCCGGTTCGTGGACCACCTGCCGGTGGACGAGCGGCCGGACGGGCTCCGCTCCCTCGGGCTGCTGGAACCCGCGGGGGAAGGACCGGACGGACACCGCTCGTGAAGGATTCCTGGAGAAGGTGTGAGGGATATCCCTGTCCCTGAAGGGGTCCGACGGGGCGGCGGGGGTTTAGCTTGGTGAACATGTCCCCCTACCCGAACCCGTCGACCGCCGCCGTACGTCCTGCCTCCGTGATCAACGAAGAGATCCGCGCCCTGTGGCAGCGCTCGGGCGGGACGCTGTCGCCGGACGACGAGACGGAGTACCAGCGGCTGCTCGTGGAGTGGGCCGCGGCGGCGGGCACGGGCGCGCGTCCGGCCGCCTGAGCGGTCGGCGGCCACGCGTCCGGTTCCGGCCCCCGCGTCGCCGCCGGGACACAGGCACCTCCCCCGAACGGCCGGGGACCGTGCGACGGAAGTGCCCCGCCGGGCGGAGACCGCCCGGCGGGGCACTCGTTCGTACGGTGCGCCGGTACCGGTGGATCAGTGGTCGAAGTAGTCCGGCTGCGTCTGGACGTTGAGCTCCTTCAGCCGCACCTTCTTCGCCGGGTCGGTGCGCCGGTCGTTGAGCTTCAGGACGTCGAAGCCCTTGGCGATGTCGTTGGAGTAGATGTAGCCGTTGTAGTAGTACGCCGACCAGGGGCCGGCCGTGGTGACCGCGTCCGTGGAGACCGGGCCGCGCTCGAAGTACGCGATCTCCTTCGGCTTCGAGGAGTTGGTGAAGTCCCACACGGAGACCCCGCCCTGGTACCAGGCCTGGACCATCAGGTCCTTGCCCTTGACCGGGATGATCGAGCCGTTGTGCGCGACACAGACCTCGGTGTCCGCCTGCGGGCGGTCGATCTTGAAGTAGCTGCGGAAGACCAGCTTGCGGTGGTCGCCCCGGCCCGTGATGTCGTAGATCCCGTCGGCACCGCGCTTCGGACCGATCTCTTCGTTGCAGGTGGCCGCGCCGCCGCCGCCGAGCTCGTCGGTGAACACCACCTTGTCGGCGTCCTGGTTGAAGGTCGCGGAGTGCCAGAACGCGAAGTTCACGTTGTCCTGGACCCGGTCGATGATCTTCGGGTGCTCCGGGTCCTTGATGGAGAACAGCAGCCCGTCACCCATGCACGCCCCGGCCGCCAGGTCCTTCGACGGCAGCACGGTGATGTCGTGGCATCCGGAGGTCTTCGAGACGCCGGGGTTGGTCGGCGCACCCGGGTTGCCGCCGTCCGGGAAGAGGACGGGGAAGTTCACGACCCGGGAGTCCTCGGGGGCGTTGCGCGGCACCTTGATGACGGAGATCCCGTCGTGCGGCGGCTGGCAGTCCGGGAACGCCTCGCTGGGCGAGTACGAGGAGACGTAGATGTACACGTTCTTGCGCTCGGGGATGATCGTGTGGGTGTGGGAACCGCACGCGGTCTCGACGGCGGCGACGTACTTCGGGTTGCGCTTGTCGCTGATGTCGAAGACCTTCATGCCCTCCCAGGAGGACTTCTCGGTCGCCGGCTGGGTGGTGCTGGAGCACGAGTTGTCGCTGCGCGAGGAGTCGGTCGACAGGAAGAGGAGGTTCCCGGAGACCGAGATGTCGTTCTGCGAGCCGGGGCACAGGACCTGCGCGACGGTCTTCGGCTTCTTGGGGTTGCTGATGTCGAAGATCCGGAAGCCGTCGTAGTTGCCGGCGTACGCGTAGGTGCCCTGGAAGGCCAGGTCGGTGTTGAGCCCCTGGAGCGCGTCCTTGGGGACGTTCGTGAGGTGCTCGATGTTCGCGCTGTGGACGATCTCGTCCACGCCGGGTATCTCGCCGCTCTCGATCGCGGCCCTGGCCTCGGCCTGCTCGCTCACGGAGACACCGCTGCGGGTGGCGGCGGTGTCGCCCGGGTCGGGTGTCGCGGCCGCGGGTCCGGCCGTGAGCAGCGTGGCGATGAGCCCGGCCGCGGCTGCCGCCACGCCCAGACGTCTCCGCCGCACGCTGGTGGTGTGCAACGAGGTCACTGCGTCCTCCCTTGTATCCGTCCTTCGAAGAACGGTTCATGGACCCCGGCAGTATCGTCCCTCTCATGTACACACCAACAGATGGCAACAGAGACGTAATAAAAGTTTTTGATCTTTGGCCTGTGGTAGGTGCTAGGACGGTCTGCAACACATTCATGTGCCAGTGGAGGTAGCCGTGTTGATGCCCCGTCGGACCACGCGCGTACGCACGGCCGCCCTCGCGGCGGCGCTCGCGGCCGCCGTCCTCACCCTGGGCGGCTGCGACGGGGACGGCGACGGCGGCGGGGCGAAGTCCGCGGCGGACCAGGGCCCTTCGGTCGTGGCGCCCGGAAAACCGGGCGAGCCGGCGAGGACCCTGTCGGCCGAGGAGGCGGTGAAGGCCGCCGGGAACGACACTCCCAACTCCGCGGACTTCCGCTACGCGCGCATGATGATCGAGCACCACCGGCAGGCCCTGGTGCTCACCGCCCTCGTTCCCGGCCGGGGGGACTCCTCATCCGTCGAACGGCTCGCGGAGCGCATATCGGCGTCCCAGAAGCCCGAGATCGGGGCCATGGAGGGCTGGCTGAAGAACAACGGCGGGGACGACCGCGAGGAGACGCACGACCACGCCGCGATGCCCGGCATGGCCACGGAGGAGCAGATCGGGCAGTTGCGGGCCGCTCGGGGCAAGGCCTTCGACCGGCTGTTCCTGGAGCTGATGATCACCCACCACCAGGGCGCGGTCACCATGGCGGCCGAGGCGCTCGCCGACGGCAACAACGTGCTGGTGGAGGAGATGGCCAACGACGTCGTCGCCCAGCAGAGCGTGGAGATCGACAGGATGCGCAACCTGATGACCTGACCTGACCTGACCGGCCCCGGCCCTCCGCGGCCGCGCACCTGCTCCGGGCCGCCCGCGTCGGCTCCGGCACGCCCCGGTGACGGGCTCCGGACGGTCAGGTCCGCTCGGCGCCGCCCGGGGCGGCGCCCGACAGCGCGGGCGGGGGCGTCCCGGCTGCGCCGAGGCGTCCGGCCTGGAGACCGGCCCCGCGCAGAACGCTGTCCAGCAGGCCGGGGAAGAGGGCGTCCAGGTCCTCCTTCCGCACGCAGCTCAGCTTGGCCGTGCCCCGGTAGAACTGGGTGATGACGCCGTTCTCGCGGAGCACCCTGAAGTGGTGCGTGGTGGTGGACTTGGACACCGGGAGATCGAAGTGGGAGCAGGCCTGTTCGTCGGCGGCGCCGGCCAGCTGGCACACGATGCGCAGCCTGACGGGGTCGGACAGCGCGTGGAGCACTCCCTCGACGCGGATCTCCTCGCGCGAGGGGTGGGCGAGCACACGAGCGGCGTTCGTCGTCACGGTGGCTCCACTTCGTACAGGGGCCTTCATTGTACGAGAGTCGTCGTAGTTTTATCCACGGGCGGCCGCCACGAGCCGGACCCGCGGGCTGCCGTCCGGCCTGCGGCCGAACTCCTCCAGGGGCAGCAGCCGCACCGTGAAGCCGGTCCGCACGAGGTCGTCCACCACACCGGCGAGCGGGAAGGTGCGGTAGTACATGACGAAGGGCGGGCGCCACAGGGCGTTGCGCGCCCGCATGGCCAGATCGAAGCCGAGCAGGGACCAGTGGGCCGCCGAGCCCACCGCCGGCGGCGCGCCCACCGGGAAGGCGAACAGACCACCGGGCCGCAGCGCCGCGTACACCTGGCCGAACAGTCCGGGGCGTTCCTCCGGCAGGAAGTGCCCGAACGCCCCGAAGCTGAGGGCCAGGTCGAAGGCGTCCGCGAACGGCAGGGCCCTGGCGTCCGCCCGGACCCAGTCCACCGCCGGGCCGCCGGGCCCCCCGGGGTGCGCGGTGCGGGCGACGTCGAGCATGCCGGCGCTGAAGTCGACGCCGGTGACCCGCTCCGTGCACAGTCCGCGCAGCACGCCGGTGCCCGCGCCGGTGCCGCAGCAGACGTCCAGGCCCCGGCCGAACGGCCCCAGGGGCCGCACGGCGTCGGCGACGGCCCCGAGCACCCGGTCCGGGGTCCGGTAGGGCGTCCGGTCGAACTTCGGCGCGAGCAGGTCGTAGCCGCGCATCGTCGAGGAGAGCGCCTGGACGGCCAGTTCGCGGAGCGTGGGTCCCTCAGGAGTGAACATCGCCGCTCAGCGTACCCACGGACGCTGCGTCAGACCGCGTAGCCGTACTGCTCGGGTGCCCTGACGTCACCGCCGAGCGTACGTGCGGCGTTGCGGGCGAAGTAGGGGTCGCGCAGCAGTTCGCGGCCGAGGAGGACGGCGTCGGCGCTGCCGTCGGCGAGGATCTTCTCCGCCTGCACGGGGTCGGTGATCAGCCCCACGGCGGCCACCGGAAGGCCGGTCTCCTTGCGCACCCGCTCGGCGAACGGCACCTGGTAGCCGGGCTCCACGGGGATCCGGGCCCTCGGCGCGAGTCCGCCGGTCGAGACGTCCAGCAGGTCGACACCGTGCGCGAGCAGCTCCCGTGCGAAGCGGACGGTGTCGTCGGCGGTCCAGCCTTCGCGCGGGTCGTCCGCGTTCTCGGTCAGCCAGTCGGTGGCGGAGATGCGGAAGAACAGCGGGAGTTCCTCGGGCCACACGGCGCGCACGGCGTCCACGACCTCCAGCGCGAAGCGCGCGCGGTTCTCGAAGGAGCCGCCGTAGGCGTCGGTGCGGTGGTTGCTGTGCGGGGACAGGAACTCGCCGATCAGATAGCCGTGCGCCCCGTGGATCTCGGCGACCCGGAAGCCCGCGTCGAGTGCCCGGCGGGCGGCCTCGGCGAACTGGCGCACGACCTCCTGGATGTCCTCGACACCGAGCTCGTCGGGCACCGTGTGGGGCTCGTCGTACGCGAGGGGGCTCGGCCCGACCGGCTGCCAGCCCTCGGGGGCGTCCACGCCGACGGGGCCACCGCCGAGCCAGGGGCGGCCGGTCGACGCCTTGCGTCCGGCGTGGGCGAGCTGGATGCCGGGAACGGTGCCCTGGCCGGAGAGGAAGGCGGTGATCGGGCGGAACGCCGCCACCTGGCGGTCGTTCCAGATGCCGAGGTCCGCGGCGCTGATCCGGCCCTCCGGGCTGACGGCGGTGGCCTCGACGAGCACGAGGCCCGTTCCGCCGACCGCGCGGGCGCCGTAGTGGGCGAAGTGCCAGTCGTTGGCCGTACCGGCGTCGGGGCCGGTCGCCTCCGCGCTGTACTGGCACATCGGCGCCATCCAGACGCGGTTGGGAACGGTCACCGAACGCAGGGCGTAGGGCTCGAACAGTGCACTCACAGGGGGCTCCGATTCCTCGGGACGCGACGGGCGGCGCGACGGCCCGGGCGCACCGGGCCGTCACTTCGTACGAGCTTCACCGTACTACGAGATTCACCGTACTACGGCGATCGTCGAAATATGAAGCCCGCCCCGGATCCGGCTCCCCCGCCCTCCGGTTCCTCAGCCGCCCGGCCGCAGCCGGCGCCGGAGCCGGATGTCCGTCCCGGCCCCGTACGTCTGGCTCCAGCTGCGTCCGCCTCCCGATGTCCAGGTCACCTGGACGTTCGCACCGTCGGTCCTGACGGCCTCCACCGTCATCGGCCGGTCCGCGTCCCTCACGTCGCCCCGCAGCAGCTCACACGCCTTGACGGTGACGGGCTCCCCCGTCCGGGCGTCCTCCGCCTCTCCGGCCGCCGCGACGAGGGCCGCGGCCAGTTCCCTGGCGGCGGCCGGGGTGCAGGACCAGGAGGCGTGCGACGCGGGACCCGTGATCCGGATCCCCACCTGGAGGGGTCCCTCCAGGGGCCCCGGGACCACGTCCAGCGCCGCTCCGTGCCCCTCGGTGTCCCGGATCTCGATGCTCATCCCCGCCGCCTCCTCGTCCCGCTCCGGCCGTTGGGCCGGAGGCTCTCCGGCGGTCCCGGCCTCGGGCCGCCGGTGTCCGCCACGAGGTTCCGGAGTACCACGGCCGGGCCCGCCACCCGCAATCCAGGGTCCCGGCACGTCGGCGCCGGGCCGGCCCGGCGCGCCTCGCCCGGTGACGGCACGCGGCCACGGCGCCGCCGGCGGGGCGCGCCGGAGGCCCCCGAAAGTTTCGGCCCCTGCCCGGCGCGCCTCCGGTGCGCACGCCGGGCCCCCGCGCGTCAGTTCCGGGTGACCGGCGGGTCCACCGTGGTGGCGCAGACCAGGTTCCGCCGGTGGTCGACGGTGCGCTCGGGGCCGGTGAGGCGGAGCCGTACGGTGTGCTTCACATCGGCCGCGTCGCTGGAGGTGGCGAGGCGCAGCTCCAGGTCGCCCGGTTCGACGATCCGGTGGCCGCCCGCCCCGGTGAAGGAGACCAGGTCCGGGTGGAAGCGGAAGCTGACCCTGCGGGACTCCCCCGCCGCGAGCGGCACGCGGGCGTAGCCGATCAGCCGGGCGTCGGGGCGCGTGGTCTGCGCGACCGGGTCGTGGACGTAGAGCTGCACCACCTCGGCCCCGTCCCGGTCGCCGGTGTTGCGGACCGTGACCGCGAGGTCGGTCTCCCCGTCGGTGGGCAGCTCGGCCGGCACGCCGGTGGCGGCCTCCCAGGCGAACGAGGTGTACGAGAGCCCGTGGCCGAAGGGGTAGAGCGGTGTCGGGTCCAGGTTGCTGACGCCGTTGGCCCGGCCGAGCGGAGGTTGCAGATACGTCCACGGCTGACCGCCGGGGCCCTTGGGCACGCCCAGGGGCAGGCGCCCGGAGGGGTTGACCCGCCCCGAGAGCACACCCGCGAGCGCCGGTCCGCCCTCCTCGCCGGGGAAGAACGCCTGCACACAGCCGGCCAGCCGCTCCGCCCGCCCGCCGAGCGCGTACGTACGTCCGGTCAGCAGCATCAGGACGACCGGGGTGCCGGTCGCGAGCAACGCGTCCAGGAGCTCCGCCTGGAGGCCGGGCAGCGCCAGGTCGGCCGCGTCGCAGCCCTCGCCCGAGGTGCCGCGGCCGAACAGCCCGGCCCGGTCGCCGAGGACGGCCACACAGATGTCCGCACCGGCGGCGAGGGCGGCCGCGCCCTCGATCCCCGCGGCGTCCGTGCCGTCGACGTCGCAGCCCTCGGCGTGGTCGACGACGGCCCCGGGGAACTCCTCGCGGAGCGCCTCCAGCACCGTCGGCACGGCGATGCCCATCGGCGCCTCGGGGTGCTGGACCCCGACGTGGCTCGGGAAGGAGTAGCAGCCGAGCATGGCCAGCGGGTCGTCGGCGCGGGGTCCCACGACCGCGATCCGTCCGGTGCCGCTCAGCGGGAGCGCGCCCTCCGGGTTGGCCAGCAGGACGCAGGAGCGTTCGGCGAGCAGGCGGGCCAGGGCCCTGTTCCGGGGCGGGTCCAGGTCCACGGTCCCGCGCGCCTGCTCCGGGTCCACCCCGGTCAGAGCGGTGGGCAGGGCGCGCCTCTCCGGATCGAGCAGGCCGAGCTCGCACTTCTGGAGGAGGACCCTGCGGACGGCGCGGTCCACCAGCGCCTCGGGCACGAGTCCGTCGCGGACGGCGGCGACCAGTTCGTCCCCGTAACTGCGTACGGTGGGCAGCTCGACGTCCACGCCGGCCGTCAGGGCGAGGCGGGCGGCGTCGGCGCGGTCAGCCGCGACCCTGTGCAGGGTCTCCAGGAAGCCGATGCCGAAGTAGTCGGCGACGACCGTGCCGGTGAAACCCCAGGTGTCCCTGAGGAGTTGGGTGAGCAGGGCCGGGTCGGCGGCGGCCGGCACCCCGTCGATCTCGGCGTACGAGTGCATCACCGAGCGGGGGCGGCCGTCACGGACCGCCATCTCGAAGGGCGGGAGGATCACGTCGGCCATCTCCCGGGCGCCGGCCCGGACCGGGGAGAGGTTGCGGGCGCCGGCCGATGCCGAGTATCCGGCGAAGTGCTTGAGCGTGGCGACGATCCCGGCGGACTCCAGGCCGCGGACGTACGCCGTGCCGATGGTCGCGACCAGGTAGGGGTCCTCGCCGATGGTCTCCTCGACCCGGCCCCAGCGCAGGTCCCGCACCACGTCCAGGACGGGGGCGAGTCCCTGGTGGACGCCGACGGACCGCATGTCGGCGCCGATCCGGTGCGCCATCTCGGCGACCAGCTCCGGGTCCCAGGCCGCGCCCCAGGCGAGCGGCACCGGGTAGGCGGTCGCCCCCCAGGCGGTGAAGCCGGCCAGGCACTCCTCGTGGGCGAGCGCCGGGATTCCGAAGCGGCCTGCCTCGGCGATCCTGGCCTGCGCCCTGGCCAGCGCCACCGCGCCGACCCCCGGGTCCACCGGGGCCGTGCCGAACGGCCTGGTGAGCTGGCCGAGTCCGCGGGTGGTGATGTCCTCGAAGTCGACGGGGTCGACCATGTCGTTCTGGTGCGGGGCGACTCCGTCGCCCTCGGCGTCGGCGCCCACCCAGATTCCGTACAGCTGGGCGGCCTTCTCCTGGAGGGTCATCCGGGCCGCCAGGTCGGCCACCCTGACCTCGGGGTCGAGCGAGGGGTCGCGCCACGGGCCGTCGGCGGCGGGGGGCTGATCGGTCTGAAGGGCCTGCGGGGCGGGGTGGATAGCCATGGCGGCAGGGGTTCCTCTCATGGGTGCGGTGGTGCGGGGCGGCGTCGGTGTGCTACTTGCCGCCCACCCCCATCAGGCCGTTGACCAGCGCCCGCCGGGCCACGAGGTACACGGCGAAGATGGGGATGACGGAGAGGACGATCGCGGCCAGTACCGCGGGGATGTTCACTCCGAACTGGCTCATGAAGTTGAACAGTCCGAGCGTCAGGACGCGCCGCTCCTCCGACTGCGTCAGGATCAGCGGGAACAGGAAGCCGTTCCACGCCTGCAGGGCCGAGAAGATCGCGACGGTGCTGATCCCGGCCTTGGACAGCGGGACCGCCAGCTGCCACAGCATGCGCACGGGTGAGGCTCCGTCGAGGGCCATCGCCTCGTACATCTCCTCGGAGACGTCGCGCATCGTGCCGCTGAGCACGAGGACCGCGACGGGCATCGCGAACGCGGCGGTGGGCAGGATGATCGCCCAGAGGGTGTCGTACAGCCCCAGCTTCCCGATCATCAGGTAGAGGGGGACGATCACCGCCTGCGCCGGGATCGCCACGCCGAGCAGGAAGGTCCGGAAGGCGAGTGACGAGAGGCGGCTGCGGGTGCGCACCGCCACGTACGCCACCGGGACGGAGAGCACCAGTACCAGGGCGACGGTGGCCACGGCCACGATCGCGGTGTTGCCGATCAGCGTGAGGAACCCGCTGTCCAGCACGGTGCGGTAGTTCTCCAGCGTCGGGTCCGTGGGGATCGCCAGCGGGTCGCCGTTCAGGGCCTCGTCCTGGCGCATCAGCGACGCCGACACCAGCGTGTAGAGCGGTACCAGGACGATCAGGAGCCAGATCAGCGAGCCCAGGCCGGCCACCGGGTTGCCCGGGGACCTGCGCCGGCGGACGGGGCGGGCGCGGCCCGAGGGGCTCGGCGCCGTGCGACGGCGCGGCGCGGCGGGGCGGGTGTCGATCGACATCGCGTCACATACCTTCCCGGGTCGACCGCATGGACCCGAAGCCGCTGAGGCGGACCATGACCAGCGAGATACTGGTGGCCACGACCACGAGTGCGGTGGCGATGGCCGCCGCGTAACCGAGGTCGTAGGTCTGGAAGCCGGTCCGGTACATCAGGTAGGGCAGGATCGTCGTGTCCGTGCCGGGACCGCCCTTGGTCATGATGAGCACGGTGTCGAAGTACGTCAGCGAGCCGACGATCATGAGGACCGACGAGGTCGTCATCGTGTGGCGCAGCTGCGGCAGGGTGATGTGGAAGAACTGCCGCACCATGCCCGCTCCGTCGATGGAGGCAGCCTGGTAGAGGACCTCCGGGATCTGCCGGGCGCCGCCCTGGTAGATGAGGGTGTGGAAGGGCATGAACTGCCAGCCGCCGACGAAGGCCACCACGAGCAGTGCGCCGGTGGACGACCCCATGACGTTGGGGTCGATGCCGAGCCAGGGGCCGATCGTCCGGATGACGCCGAAGTTCGGGTCCAGCAGGGCGTGGAACAGCATGGCGATGGCGGTGGTGGAGAGCAGCAGCGGGATGAAGAAGACCGCGGACAGGAACGCGCGGCTGCGCTGGCGGCCCGCCGCCCAGACACCGAGCAGCAGGGCCACCGGGGTCTGGAAGGCCCAGCTGATCGTGGTGAGCAGGAGGCTCAGCCAGGCGGCCTGGCCGAATTCGGAGTCCTTGAACAGCCGGGTCCAGTTGTCCAGGCCGGTCAGGGTCGGGGAGTCGAGCCCGTCCCACGTGCAGAAGGAGAGGTAGACGGCGATGGCCAGGGGGACGATCGCGAAGACGGCGAAGAAGAGGATGCCGGGCACGGCCCAGGCGACCGGCGGGCGGCCGACGTTGCCGGCGGCCGCCTTCCCGTCTCCGCGCCCCTTGGCGACCGGAGTGTGGTGGGACATGGTTACTTGGCGGCCTTCATCGCTGCGACGAACTGCTCGGGGGTGGTCTTGCCGGCGAACAGCTTGCTGATCTCCGTGAGCAGGGGTGTGGCGTACTGGGCCTCGAGTGCCTGGTCCCACGAGAGGGTGAAGCTCGGGGCCTTCTGCACCAGCTCGTACTGGTCGGTGGCGAACTGCGGGTTGGGCGAACCGCTCAGCATCGAGGCCGCGTTGGACGTGGTGGGAACGTCCCCGTTGTCGACGAGGGCCTGAGCGTAGGTCTTCGACGCCATGGTCTTCAGGAACGCCACGGCGGTGTCCTTGTGCTTGGTGCGGGCGTTGACCGACCAGTAGTTGGTCGGGTTGCCCACCACGTTCGCCGGGTCGCCGACGCCACCGGCCACGGTCGGGAAGGCGGTCCAGCCGAGGTCCTTCTTCGCGAACTCGGGGGCCTTGCCCAGCTGGGTCGAGTACTCCCACGAGCCCATGAGGTGCATGGCGGCCTTGCCCTTGTTGAGCAGGGTCGGGGCTCCGCCGTTGCCGTAGTCGACGGAGTTGAAGTTCTTGCCGAACGCGCCGTCGTCGATCAGCTCCTTGACGGTCTGCGCCGTCCTGAGCACCGCCGGGTCGCCCCAGCCCTCGGTGTCGCCGTCCTGGATCCGCTGGAAGACCTCGGGACCGCCGATCCGGTCCAGCAGGTACTCCAGCCACATCAGTTCGGGCCACTTGTCGGAGCCCCCGAGCGCGAACGGGGTGATGCCGGCGTCCTTGAAGGTCTTGATCGCCGTCTGGAGCTCCTCCCAGGTCTTGGGCGGCTGGAGCTTGTGCTCGGCGAAGAGGGACTTGTTGTAGAAGAGCATCACGGGCTGCATGCCGCGCATGGGCACCCCGTAGACCTTCCCCCCGAGGCCGCCGGCCGTCATGATCGACGGGAGGAAGCCGTCCTTGAGCGTGGCGTCGTTCTCGACCGTCGAGGTGAGGTCGACCAGGTCGTCGGAGTCGACGTACGGCTTGATGGAGCCGCCGCCCCAGTTGAAGAAGACGTCCGGGGCGCTGGGCGACCCCATGGCGCTGCGGAGCTTGTTCACGTAGTCGGAGCCGGGGACCGAGACCAGTTTCACCTTGACGTCGGAGGTCTTGTTGAAGGTGTCGACCGCGGCCTGCTGAACCTTGACGGCGTCGTCGCCGTAGACGTAGGCGGTGATGGTTCCGCTGCCGCTCCCGCCGCCGCCCGAGCCGCAGCCGGCCAGCACTCCGGCCATCACCATCGCCGCACCCGCGGCGGCCCATCTCGTCGTACGTGTGCCCTGAGTGAATATCCCCGACCGCATGACCGCACCTCTGTCGAATGTTTCGGCGTGCCTTTCGAATGTTGCCGGAACCGTACGGTCGCGTTTCGGGCCAGTCAAGAGGGCGGGAGCAAGGATGTACGAACCTTGCCCGGACGCCTGTCAGGGGCGGCGGGGAAGCTACGATTCATGCATGAGCCCCGCAAAGGTCCAGCCCCCACACGAGAAGGCGTCGTCCGGCGAGTCGTCGGAGAGCACCGCCACGCTGGCGGAGATCGCCCGAGCGGCCGGAGTCTCGGCTCCGACAGTTTCGAAAGTGCTGAACGGCCGGGCCGACGTCGCCCCTGGAACACGCACGAGGGTGGAGGAGCTGTTGCTGCGGCACGGCTACCGCCGCAGGCGCGGCGCCTCCCAGCAGTCCCAGCTCATCGACCTGGTCTTCCACGAGCTGGACAGCGCGTGGGCGATGGAGGTCGTCCGGGGTGTGGAGAACGTCGCCAGGGAGGAGGGCCTGAGCCTGGTCCTCTCGGAGAGCGCCGGCCGGCTCACCCCCGGGCAGACCTGGGTGGACGGTGTCCTGGCCCGGCGGCCGGCCGGAGTGATCCTGGTGCTCTCGGATCTCGACGCGGCGCAGCGCGCCCAGCTGACCAGCCGTTCCATCCCCTTCGTCGTCGTCGATCCGGCGGGTGACCCCGGGGACGACATCCCGTCGGTGGGCGCGGCCAACTGGCAGGGCGGCCTTGCCGCCACCCGCCATCTGACGGGGCTGGGCCACCGGCGGATCGGCATCATCGGCGGACCGGCCCGCATGATGTGCAGCCGCGCCCGGCTGGACGGCTACCGCGCCGCGCTGGAGACCTCGGGCCTCCCGATGGACCCCGAGCTCGTACGGGAGGGCGAGTTCAACCACGAGGACGGCTACACGGCGGCCCTGGAACTGCTGCGGCTGCCGGAACCTCCCACGGCCGTCTTCGCGGGCAACGACCTTCAGGCGCTGGGCGTCTACGAGGCCGCCCGCGAGCTGGGGCTGCGGATCCCGGAGGACCTCAGCGTGGTCGGCTTCGACGACCTGCCGCTCACCCGCTGGATCGGCCCGCCGCTCACCACGGTGCGCCAGCCGCTCATCGAGATGGCCGAGACCGCCGCACGCCTGGTCCTCGACCTGGGCCGGGGCAGGCAGCCCGCGACGACCCGCGTCGACCTGGCGACGAGCCTGGTGGTCCGCAGCAGTACGGCGCCGCCCGCGCGCTGACCGGGCGGAGGGCGGCCCGGGACCCGCCCTTCCGGCGGAGAGCCCGGAGGGCCGCCCCCGGAACGCCGCTCCTCCCCCGCTGCGGGCAAACCGCCCTTCCGTCGGGGCCGGAACGCCGGCGGACGGCCCGGCCCGAGGCGCGTCGGGCCTACCGGGCCGACCGCGCGTGCCCTGTCCGTGCGGCCCCTGGCCCGGCGCACCGCCCGGACGGCTCACGGCGCCACGACGCGCGTTCCGCGGGGACGCCGGTATCCGGCCAGGAAAGGGTGCGGCCCCACCGGCGGGGGGATGCCGATGGGGCCGGGTGCTCACGGGGACGCGGGGGGGTGCGTCGACCGGGAGCTCGGGTCAACAGGTCTCGTGCCCCGGAATCGGGAACGTATGCGCGGGGCCGGCCCCGGGCAACCGGGCGCGCCGCCCCGCAGCGCTCACGGCAGGCGCCAGTCCACCGGCTGTTCGCCCGCGCGCACCAGGAACTCGTTCGTGCGGCTGAAGGGGCGGGAGCCGAAGAAACCGCGGTCCGCCGACATCGGGGAGGGATGGGCCGACTCGACCGCGGGCAGGTCGCCGAGGAGCGGCCGCACGTTGCGGGCGTCCCTTCCCCAGAGCACGGACACCATGGGCCTGCCCCGTGCGACCAGGGCGCGGATCGCCTGCTCGGTCACTTCTTCCCAGCCCTTGCCGCGGTGGGCGGCGGGTTTGCCGGGCGCCGTGGTCAGGGCCTTGTTGAGCAGCAGGACGCCCTGCCGCGTCCAGGGCGTCAGGTCCCCGTTGGAGGGCCGGGGTAGACCGAGGTCGGAGTGCAGCTCCCGGAAGATGTTCTCCAGGCTGCCCGGCAGGCGCCGCACGTCGGGCGCCACCGCGAAGCTGAGGCCGATGGCCATGCCGGGCGTCGGGTAGGGGTCCTGACCCACGATCAGGACGCGTACGTCCTCGAAGGGCTGCTGGAAGGCGCGCAGGACGTTCTTGCCGGCCGGCAGATACGTGCGGCCGGCCGCGACCTCCGCGCGGAGGAAGTCCCCCATCGCGGCGACGCGGCCCGCCACGGGGCCCAACGCCTCGGCCCAGCCGGGGTCCACGAGTTCACTCAACGGTCGCGCTGCCACACCGTCACTCTACCGGCCTACCGGACCCCGATCGATCATGCGGTCCCCCACGGGAGGGGGTTGGGCGATAGGGTGCCGCTCGTCGTCAGTCCCCCACCCTCCCGGAGCCCCCCATGAGGTCGCACAGGCATCGGTGCGCGGGCAGCGGTGCCCGTCGCGCCCGGTGACCGGGCAGGCCGCCGTGACCGCCGGCGCGTTCGTCCTCGGCGTCGACTCCGGCGGCTCGGGGCTGCGCGTGGCACTCGGGCCGGCGGACGCGCGGCGCCCGCCGTTCACCGCCGTCTGCGCCGAACCCGTGCGCACCGGGGCGGACGGCATCGACGCCGGGCATCTGCTGGAGCAGGTACTCCCCGCCGCCCGCCGGCTGCTGGAGCGGGCGGGCCCCGGGGCGGCCGTCACCGCGGCGGCGGTCGGGGCAGCGGGCATGGCGACGCTCGGCGACCAGCTGCGCGCCCGGCTTCCGGACGCTCTCGCCGAGGCGCTCGGTGTACGGCGGCTGGCTCTGGCCGCCGACGCGGTGACCGCGTACGCCGGGGCACTGGGCCAGCGGCCGGGGGCGGTCGTCGCGGGCGGCACCGGCATGATCGCGCTCGGCACCGACCTCCTGGCATGGCGCAGGGCCGACGGCTGGGGGCACCTGCTGGGCGACAGCGGCGGCGGTGCGTGGATCGGCCGGGCGGGTCTCGACGCGGCGATGCGGGCCCACGACGGCCGGCGCGGTGGTTCACCGGCGCTGCTGGCGCGGCTCGAGGCGGTCCTCGGACCGGCCGAAGGCCTTCCGGGCCTGCTCTATCCGCGTACGGACCGGCCCGCGCTGCTGGCCTCCTTCGCCCCCGAGGTGGGGGCCTGCGCACCCGTCGACGCGGTAGCCGCGGGGATCCTGCGGGAGGCGGCGGCACATATCGCCGAAGCGGCGGCCGCGGTGTGTCCCGGCCCGGACCGCTCCCGCCCGGAGGGCTGCGAAGTCGCCCTGACCGGTGGGCTGTTCCGCATCGGCGAGCCCCTCATGGGGCCGTTGCGCCGCGAGCTGGCGGGGCAGCTGCCGCAGGCCCGTGCGGTCCCGGCGGCAGGTGATCCACTGCACGGGGCGCTGGAGATCGCCCGCGCCCTCGCCGGCCCGGGGCTGCGGCTGCCGACCCACCCGGCCCTCATGTCCGTACCGGGAGTAACGTAGACGATTCGAGCGCTCCTCTGTCCGTACGGAGCAGGTCAGTCGCCTCCTACGCCGCTCAACAGACATATACGGACAGATAACGCCTGACCACCCCCTCCCCGAACAGAGGGGGACCCAAAACCAGTAGCATGCGGCGCCATGAGCACCCCCACTGGGCCCGCTTCCGGCCTGCCTGTACGAATGCCGCGACCTCGCCAGTCCGGACGGCACCGCCGCCCGGAGCCCGTGGTCGCACCCGAGGGCGCTGCCGCGCTCGTCCTCGCCGTTCCCGGTACCCCTTCCCCGGCCTCGCGCGGCCTGGCCGAGGAAGTGATCAGCATCGCCCGCTCCGAGCTGCCCGGTCTGAACGCCCGGATCGGCTACCTCGACGGCGATGACGCCGAATATCCCGCACTCGCCTCCGCGCTCACCCACGCCGCCGTCGAGCGCACCGCGCGCTACGAGCAGGCCACCGCCGCGGGCCGTGAGGTCGCCGAGCCCTCCGGCCCGTCGGCCGTCGTGGTCCCGCTGCTCGCGGGGCCGGACAGCGCCCTGATCCGGCGCATACGGCAGGCGGTCATGGACAGCGGCACGCAGGCCGAGCTGACCGACGTGCTGGGTCCGCACCCGCTGCTCGCCGAAGCGCTGCACGTACGCCTTTCCGAGGCCGGCCTGGCGCGCGCCGACCGCGCGAGGCTGTTCACCGTGGCGACCGCCGCCGACGGCATCGTGCTGGCCACGGTGGGCGGCGAGGAGGCCGTGCAGGCCGCCGGGATCACCGGAATGCTGCTGGCCGCCCGGCTCGCCGTGCCGGTGATGGCCGCGGCCCTGGACGTGGAGGGTTCGGTCGCCTCGATCGCGGCCCAGCTGCAGAACTCGGGTTCCGCGCAGCTCGCGCTCGCGCCGTACCTGGTGGGCCCGGAGATCGACGCCGGGCTGCTGGACGCCGCGGCGAAGGAGGCGGGCTGCGCGACGGCCGAGCCGCTCGGCGCGTACCCGGCCATCGGCAAGCTCGTGCTCTCGCTGTACGCGACGGCTCTGGGGATCACCCCGGCGACGCCTCAGGGAGCCCCGGCCGGTCTCCGGTGGCGTCAGGCGAAGACCACGCAGGAGGCGGCCGGGACCTCGACGGAGCCCGCGTGCGCCGGGATCCCTGTCTCGGCGTCGACGGCGAACCAGCTGACGTTGCCGGAGCGCTCGTTGGAGGCGTACAGCCACTGCCCCGTGGGATCCAGGGTGAGGTCGCGCGGCCAGCGTCCGCCGCAGCCCACGGCGGCGGCCAGGACGGGCTTCTCGCCCGGACCGTCCAGCGTGAGGACGGAGATGCTGTCGTGCCCGCGGTTGGCGGTCCACAGGAACCGGCCGTCGTGCGAGACCACCAGTTCGGAGGGGTACGTACGCGTGTCCCCGCCCTCGTCGTGGTCGTACGGCAGCACCTGCGCCTCCCCCAGCGGTTCGAGGAGGCCTCCGGCCGCGTCCCAGGCGCACACCGTGACGGTCGGCTCCAGCTCGTTCAGGACGTAGGCGTATCCCCCGGACGGGTGAAAGGCGAGGTGGCGCGGACCGGTCCCGGGCCGCAGCGCCGTCTCGGCGTGCGGACGCAGGGCGCCCGTGACGGGGTCGAGGACACAGACCCGTACGGAATCCGTACCGAGGTCCACGCTCAGCACCCAGCGCCCGGAGGGGTCGGCGAGCACCTGGTGCGCGTGCGGGCCCGACTGGCGGTCCTCGTCGGGGCCGTGGCCCTCGTGCCGCAGCAGGCCGGTCAGCGGGCCGGGTGAGCCGTCGTCCAGCACGGGCAGCGCGGTGACGCTGCCGGAACCGTAGTTGGCCGTGAGCAGATGGCGCCCGGCGAGTGCCAGATGGGTGGGGCTGCTGCCGTCGACCGGCCGTACCTCGCCGATCAGCCGCGGTGTGCCGTCGTCGTCGGTCCCGAAGGCGGCGGCGGCTCCCTCGGAGGTCTCACTGACCGCGTACAGCACGGTGGCGCCGGTCGCGGGCGCCTGGCCCACCGCGAGGAAGGACGGGTCGGGCACGATGTCCGTGGCCGCGAGGAGGGACAGCGCCCCGGTGTCCCGGTCGACCGAGGCGACGCTGACGCCGTGACCGCCCGCCGAGGTGAACGACCCTATGAATGCCCGCTTTGCGTGGTCGGCGCCCATCGCGCTACCCCTCTTCACGTCGGTCACGATCTTCCCGGCCGACGGTAGCAGGCAGCCCTTTCAGGTCCGTACCGGAACGGACCGGCGAGGTCAGGCCACGAGGGGGGCGCGCGGGGAGCTGTGCAGGGGCGCGGCGAGTTCGGCGAGCGCCCTTTCCAGGCTGTGGAGATGGGCCAGGGCCGGTTCGGCGATGTGGACGGGCGGCGGAGCCGTGGCGGCCGACGCCGCGCGGTGTCGGCGGACACGCGTCGTCAGCGCTTCCACGGAGGCCTCCACGCGCCAGCAGGCGGCGGCCAGCCGGGCGTCGTGCGACGCCTCCGGGTCCGCCGCGACGGAGGCCAGGCCCCGCACCTCCCGTACGCAGAGGTCGAGCAGCGCGAGCACCTGCCCGGCCCGTGCCTTGCGGGCGCGGAAGGGGCTCAGGGGGTGTACGAGCGGGCCGAGGGAGACCCGCACCCGGCCGAGGAGCGCCTCCAGTTCGGCGACGCGGGGAGCGGGGTCGGCGGTGGCCGAGCCGGCCAGCCGTGCGGCGGCCTCGGCGGTGCAGGCGTGCACGCAGCGCAGCGCGCGCTGGATCCAGGCGTCCGTCGTGGCGTGGGTGGTGACCGGCAGGACGAGGAGGACCGCCACCATCGCGCCGAGCGCGCCGACGCCGGTCTCCGCGAGGCGCAGCGCGAGCAGCGCGGGGTCGAGGACGCCGAGCAGCCCGTAGAGCGTGCCCGCCACCACGGTCACCGAGAACATCATCCAGGTGTACGAGACGGCCGCCGTGTAGAAGATCCCGAAGACTCCGAGCGCGACCAGGACCGCGGAGGGCAGGGCCGCACCGTGCAGCGGCGCGATGACGAGCAGTCCGACGGGGATGCCCGCCAGGGTGCCCAGCACCCGGCGGAATCCCCGGACCAGGGTCTCGCCGCGTGACGTCGTGTTCACGAAGACCCACCAGGTGGCGCCCACGGCCCAGTACCAGCGCTCCCCGGAGAGGAACTGGCCCGCGAGCAGCGCGAGGGCTCCGCCCGCGGTCGCCTGGACCGCCTGGCGGGTGGTCGCACGGGCCAGCCCCCGCGCGGCGGCGGGCGCGGGGACGGGGGTGAGGGGGAGGCGCCTCTCGTAGCACCAGAGGCCGAAGCGCACGCAGGACGCGACGAGCAGCGAGAGCAGGACGGCGGAGTACAGCTCGGGCAGCTGCTCCGGCAGGGTGTGGAGGAACTGGGTGACGAAGAACGCCATGAAGGCGAACACCCCGAGCGCGTGGCCGCGCGGACCCCACCGCCGGGCGTAGACCCCCGCGCCCATGACCGCGAGGAAGGCCAGGTCGCGCGCGACGGGCAGGTCGTGCAGCACGGCGGCGAGGGCGAGTACGGGAAGTCCGGCCAGGGGCAGCAGCGCCGTCGTGACGGCCTGCCCCCGTACGGTCGGATCGGTCACCGTGAAGAGGGCGAGCAGCGCCGCGAGCCCGCCGGTGACGGCACCGACGAGGGAGTGCCCGGCCAGGCCGCACACGAGGACGGCCAGCCCGATGCCGAGGACGGCCCGGGTCGCGTGGCGCAGCCGCAGCCGCCCCGGATCCTGAGCCACGAACGCCCTCTTCAGCACAGCTTCCCGCCCGTCCCCATGAAAAAGGGCGCCACGGAATCCGCAGCGCCATCGACGGGTCCATCACACCACGCTCACGACTGCTGGCTCAACAGACGGCGATGACACTGGGCCATTGGCACAGCTGATGACCGTTCTCGTGTACCACGGTCCGGCCAATGGCCGGAGGGGTGCCTGAGGGCGGGAACGAGGCATCCGACGACCCGCCGCACCCGGGCCGCGCTCCGCCCCGACGCGACGTCAGCGGCCGTACGTGGAGCGGCAGAGATCGACGAGTTCGGCGGAGGCGATCCCTTGGCCCGTGGCGCAGACGGCGCGCATGTCGTACGTGCGCTTCGGCGGAAGGCGGTGGGGAACGCCCGGCCGGCGGGGCGCTCGGGGGTGTACGGGAACCGAGCGCGGCGGCAGGTCCGGAGCCTGTGCGCGGGACGGCGCCGCCGCGTCCGCCCTCTTCCTCCGCCTCTCCTCCCGCGCGCGTTCCGACCCCTCCTCGGTCCTCGCCAGGCTGTCGTGGACCGCCGCGGGCGCGGTGGCGGCAGGGGACGCGTGCGGGGTGGGGGAGTTACCGGAACGCGCGGAGACGGCGGGTGCGGGCCTGGACGCGTCGGCCTGGACGGAGACACAGCCGACCGTGCTCAGCAGGGCGACGAACGCGAGGGACATGGACCGCAGGTTCATACCCTGGTCAACGACGGCCGACGCGACCGGACACGTCGCAACCCTCAGGCCCCGGGGCGGGTTCCGTCACTCAGCCGGACAGCCCGGGACGGGTTCGTCGCTCAGCCGGACAGCCCGGGACGGGTTCCGTCGCTCAGTCGGACAGTCCCGACCGGGCGATCCCGAGCGCCCGGTGGAGGGTGCGGGACAGCGGGGCGGGCCGCGGGTCCGGGCTCCACGCCCACTGCTCGACGGCGATGCGGAGCGCGCCGTTGAGGACGGTCGCCTGCACCCGTGGCTCCAGGTCGTCCGGTCCGTGGCCCGTCCGCAGGGCGATGACCTCGGCGAAGGCCGCCTCCGCGTCGTGGTGGACCTGGAGCCACACGGCACGCAGCCCGGGCTCGGTCCGGGTGAGGACGACCAGATCGCGCAGCGCCTGTGTGTCGGCGTCCGCCGGTGTGTCCGCACCGGCGGACGAGGGCCCGGCGACGACCTCCCACAGGGGCCGGTCGTGCGGCCACGAACGCATCAGCGCGGTGACGAAGTCGAGCGCGTAGGTCAGCAGGGGACGGACGCACAGTTCCTTCGAGGGGGTGTAGCGCCACAGGGTGCGCTGCGAGATCCCCGCGGCGGCGGCGATGTCGTCGGCGGTCGTCGCGGCGACGCCCCGGTCGGCGAAGAGGCGTACGGCCTCGCGGGCGATCTCCAGCCTGGTCGCGGCCTTCCGGCGTTCCGTCAGCGGTGGACGGCCGAGGCGCGCTCCCTCGCCGGGCGGGGTGACGGCGGCGGTCGCGGCGGGGTCCCGCTTTTCTCCGACGTGCGCGGTCTCCACGGTTTTCGGCCACCTTTCCTTCCCGGTGGGCCCATCGTAGCCAGTTTCCCCGGGGCGGTCCTCCTTTCGTGGCGGCATCGGACACTTTGGCAGCGACCGCCATTAAAGGTAGCGTTGCAGGTCCCCCATCGAACGCGAGGAGCATCACGTGAGCGTCACCGCCAGCGGCCCGGGCCGCAGTGTCATCGTCACCGGCGCCGGATCGGGCATCGGCCGGGCCACCGCCCTGCTGTTCGCGAAGGAGGGGGCCCGCGTGGTGATCGCCGACGTCGACGACGCGGCGGCCCGTGCCGTCGCCGAGGAGGCGGAGCGGGCCGGCGGAACCGCGGTGACCGTGATCGGCGACCTGAGGGACCAGACCGTGGTCGACCGGGTCGCACGGACGGCGGTGGAGGAGTTCGGCGGGATCGACGTCCTGGTGAACAACGCCGGGATCATGGACAGCATGTCCGCGGCGGCCGACACCTCCGACGACGAGTGGGAGCGGGTCGTCGGCATCAACCTGACCGCTCCGTTCCGCCTCACCCGCGCGGTGCTGCCGCACATGCTCGCCGCCGGAAAGGGCGCGGTCGTCTTCACCGCGTCGGAGGCGTCGCTGAGGGGCAGCGCGGCGGGTGCCGCGTACACCGCGTCCAAGCACGGCATCGCGGGCCTGACCAAGTCGCTGGCCGTCATGTACCGCGACAAGGGCATCCGCTCCAACGCCATCGCCCCCGGCGGCACCATCACCAACATCCGCGTCGAGGCGGACCGGGGCGCCCACGGCCCGGCCGCCCTCGCCCCCTACATGGGCAACGTCGGCTCGCCCGCACAGGCGGAGGAGCAGGCGGCGGCGATCGTGTTCCTCGCCTCCGAAGCGGCGAGCAACATCAACGGGGCGATCCTCCCCGTCGACAACGGCTGGTCCGCGGTCTGACGCACCCCGCGCCCGCGCGGTTTCCGACGCACCCGGCCGCCGCGCGGGCGAACGTGCCCGCGCGGGCGGCCGGGTGCGATCCGGCGGACGGCCGACGCCGTACCGGCGCCCCTGACCGGGGCGAGCCGCTGCCTTGGCCTCGACGCCCGCGCGGCCGTGCGCGATGGCGCTCCGGCTTCCCCCTCACTCACCCTGGGGGGCGGGGCGCGCCCGACGAAGCCCCCACCCCGAACTGGCGGCCCGTCGGCGCGTCGAGCCCCTGCCGGCCACGGGGCGAGAGGTGGGCGTCCCCGCTCCGTCCCACGGCGGCCGAGCCTCCACACGCTCCGGTCGGCGTGCGCCCCGGGTGCCACGACAACGAGGGCAGGCCGCGGGCGCCGGCGAACCGTCCGGTGAGGAGCGGGGCACTTCCCCCGGACTGCCCGGAACGCGGCGCGAGGGCAGCGGCGTGAACGATGCCCCGGCCGTGGGCGGTGTGACCGCGCCCGATCAGAAGGGCGGGGTCAAGCAGGAAATCCGGTGGTTCCGGTTCAGACCTCCTTCTACCATCCGTCCATGACCGAGGACATGGGCGACGCCGACGGAACCGACGACGAGGCGGCTGACCGACACGTCGCCTGGCGGGCCGGGTCCGTCGGCCTCGCCGCGGTCGACGTGGAGGACGCCGGGCTCCTGCTCAGCTGGCGGTCCGACCCCGTCGCCGCGTACGAGACCGGTGTCTGGCCGCGCTCCCTCACCGCGATGCGCGAGCGCGTCGAGCGTGACGCGGAGGACGACGCCCGTGACGACTTCCTCGTCCTGCTCCCCGACCGCACCCCCGTCGGCCACATCGCGCTGAGCGCCCAGGACATCGTCGACGGCACGGCACGGGTCGAGCTCACGCTGGCGCCCGAGCACCGTGGGCGCGGCCTCGGCTCCGACGCCCTCGACGCTCTCGTGGACCTGGCGTTCGGCGAACTACCGCTGTACCGCCTCACGGCGGAGACCCACACGGGGAACGCCCCGGCCCGCGCGGTCCTCACCAGGTCCGGGTTCGTGCACGAAGGGGTCAGCCGCTCGGCCTGCCTCCACCGCGGCCGGCGCCTGGACCTCGCGGTGTTCTCGCTCCTGCGCCCCGAGTGGGAAGGGATGAGCCGGCCACGGGCCTGGGACGCCTGACCGGGCGGAGAGCGTGAGGCGGTACCACGGCCGAGTCGGCCGGGGCGGCCCCCTGGTGAACGGCCCGGCGCGGGGACCGGCCGTCGGGGGATCCCTCCGCGCCCCTGAGTAGAGTCGGGGCGACCGATCACCGAGCCGGGAGGAGCACAGCCGGACATGGCGGTGGACGCCCTCGACACCCGCATCCTCCGGCTGCTCATCGAGCAGCCGCGTACCAGCGTGCGCGAGTACGCACGCGTCCTCGGCGTCGCCCGCGGCACCCTTCAGGCCCGGCTCGACCGTCTGGAGCGGGACGGGGTGATCACGGGCACGGGCCCCGCGCTCTCCCCCGCGGCCCTCGGTCACCCGGTGCTGGCCTTCGTCCACCTGGAGGTCACCCAGGGGCATCTGGACGAGGTGGGTGACGCGCTCGCGGCGGTCCCGGAGATCATCGAGGCGTTCTCGACCACCGGGGGCGGCGATCTCCTGACCCGTGTCGTGGCCCGCGACAACGGGCATCTGGAGGACGTGATCCAGCGCTTGATCCAGCTCCCCGGTGTGGTCAGGACCCGCACCGACGTGGCTCTGCGCGAGCGCGTGGCGCACCGGGTCCTGCCGCTGGTCGAGGCGGTGGGACGAGCAGCGGACCCCCGCTGAGCGCGGTCGGGCATGCTGGAGGCCATGAAGACCCCGCGCCTCCCGGCCCCGCCCGTCCTCTTCGACCTCGACGGCACGCTCGTCGACAGCGAGCCGAACTACTACGAGGCGGGGCGCAGGCTCCTGGCCCGTTACGGCGTACGGGACTTCAGCTGGGAGGACCACACCCGCTTCATCGGGATCGGCACGCGCGAGACCCTCACGGTGCTGCGCGAGGAGTACGGGATCGAGGCACCGGTCGACGAGCTGCTGGCGGGCAAGAACGCCCTGTACCTGGAGCTCGCCGGAGCGGCCACCCCCGTCTTCCCCGAGATGCGCGCCCTGGTCGAGCGGCTGCACGGGGACGGGGTGCCGATGGCGGTGGCGTCGGGGTCGTCCAGGGCCGCGATCGCGGCCGCGCTCGCCGTCACGGGGCTGGACGCCCGCCTGCCTCTGTTCGTGTCCGCGGAGGAGGTGGCGCGCGGCAAGCCGGAACCCGATGTGTTCCTGGAGGCGGCCCGCCGGCTCGGTGTGGCGCCGGAATCGTGTGTGGTCCTGGAGGACGCCGTCCCGGGTGTCCAGGCGGCCCACGCCGCGGGGATGCGCTGTGTGGCGATCCCCGGAACCGAAGCGGCGGCGGACGGGACGGCGTTCGGGAAGGCCGATCTGCTGTTCCCGGGCGGGCAGGCCGAATTCACCGCGGCGGCCGTCCTCGACTGGCTCTCCGCCGGGTGAGAACAGGCCGGTCGGGCAGCCCGATTGGCCTGATCCGGCGTCCTGGACGACGGCCGGGCGAACAGAGGTCCGGGGGACGGATATCCTGATCAGGCCGCGCACCCTGACGCTACCCACCGAGGCGAAATGAGCCCCAAGGGGTCGCCGCCGCGGCAGTAGGAGCGGGCCACAATTCGAGATTGGTGTGCACAGGTGCTGGTTGCTGGACGGTACCGGCTGATATCCCCCATCGGCCGTGGCGGTATGGGCGAGGTGTGGCGCGCCACGGACGAAGTGCTGGGGCGGGCCGTGGCCGTCAAGCTGCTGCTGGGCGACCAGGCCGACGCCTCGTCGACCGCGCGCTTCCGCCTGGAGGCCCAGACGGCCGCACGTCTGAGCCACCCCCATCTGGTGGCCGTGTTCGACTTCGGCTCCTGGGAGGACCGCTTCTACCTGGTCATGGAGCTGGTGGAGGGCCGGAGCCTCGGGGATCTGCTGGAGGCCCAGGAGTCGGTCCATCCCGAGCAGGTCGCCCTCATCGCGGGCCAGGCGGCCGCCGGTCTGGCCGCCGCGCACCGGCAGGGCATCGTCCACCGTGACATCAAGCCCGGCAACCTGATGCTGGACGCCGACGGCTCGGTGAAGATCGGGGACTTCGGCATCGCCCAGTTCGTCGACGACCCCTCGACGGCGCTGACCACGGCCGGCCACATCGTCGGGACGAGCCTGTACCTGGCTCCCGAGCGGGCTCTGGGGCGTACGGCCGACTCCGCGTCGGACATGTACTCCCTCGGCTGTGTCATCTACCAACTGCTCGCCGGGCAGCCGCCGTTCCGCTCGGACACCGCGACCGCGACGCTCTACCAGCACGTGGACACGCCTCCCGTGCCGGTCAGGCAGCGCGGGGTGGACATCTCCCCCGCCTTCGACTCGTACCTGATGGGCCTACTGGCGAAGAAGCCCGAGGACCGGCCCACCGCGCAGCAGGTCTCCGACTGGTTCCGTACGGATGCCTGGCGCGGGCGGCCCGAGCCGATGCCGCAGCACGCGCCCGCCGCCGCGCGGCCCGCGGGGCCGGCCCCCGCGGCGCCCGCCCCGGGTGCCCCGGCCGGCGGCGGCCCGTCGACGTACCGGCTGCCGCAGGCCACCGGCCGCAGACGGGCGGCTCCGGCGCCCCGGACGTCCAGATCCGCGCCCCGTTCGGCCAGCACGCGCCGGATGAGCACGGGTGAGGCGATCCGGCGCCGCCCCCGTGTGGCGAGCGCCGTGGCGGGGACGGTCGCCTTCCTGGCGGCGGTCTATCTGGGCACGATCCTCTTCGCACCGGACACCGGGGCGGCCGACACCCCGGATCCCGGGACCAGCCCGACGGCCGGCGTCGAATCGCCCGCGCCGGGGCAGCCGGGGGCCGATCCCGCCCAGGGCGACGACGAGGACGACTGAGCCCCCGGCTCACCAGCGCGGGTGGACCTCCGCGCGGATCCGGCGGTCGTACAGGTCGCGCACCGCGTCCAGGGTGCCGCGCGGGAGCGGCGGGAGTCCGGCCGCCGCCGCGTTGGCACGGGCCTGCTCCACCGAACGCGCACCGGGGATGACGCTGGTGACACCGGGCTGCTGGATGACCCAGCGCAGGGCGGCCCCGGCCGGCGTGGTGCCTTCGGGAACGATCCCGGCGAACTCGGCGGCGGCCGCCACACCGGTCGCGTAGTCGATGCCGGAGAACGTCTCGCCCTGGTCGAAGGCCTCGCCGTGGCGGTTGTACGTACGGTGGTCATCGGGGGCGAAGACCGTGTCGGCGGTGTACTTGCCGGACAGCAGCCCCGAGGCGAGCGGAACCCGCGCGATGATGCCCACGCCTGCCTCGACGGCGGCCGGGAGGACCTCTTCGAGGGGCTTCAGGCGGAACGGGTTGAGGATGATCTGGACGGCGGCGACCCCGGGCCTGGCGATGGCCGTGAGCGCCTCGGCGCAGGTCTCGACGCTCACCGCGTAGGCGGCGGTCCGCTGTTCGGCGACGAGCGTGTCGAGGGCGTCGTACACGGCGTCCGAGGAGTAGACGGCCGTGGGCGGGCAGTGCAGCTGCACCAGGTCCAGGGTGTCGACGCCCAGGTTGGCGCGCGAACGGTCGTTCCAGGTGCGGAAGTTGTCCAGGACGTAGTTCTCCGGCAGCTGTTCGGCCCGCCGGCCCATCTTGGTCGCGACGTAGACGTCCGCGTCGGGCCGTTCCTTCAGGTAGCGGCCGATGAGCTGTTCGCTGCGGCCGTCGCCGTAGACGTCGGCGGTGTCGAAGAAGGTGACGCCCGAGTCCACGGCGGCGTCGAGGACGCCGAAGGCGTCCGCCTCCCGCACCTCGCCCCAGTCCCCGCCGAGCTGCCAGGTGCCCTGTCCTACGACCGATACGTCACGGCCGGTCCTGCCGAGTGTGCGCTGCTCCATACGGATCATGCTACGTGGGTGCGCGGGACCGGCGGCGGACACCGCCGGTCCCGCTCCGGTGCTCAGTCGCTGGTGGTCACGCGGACGTAGTCGACGACGAGCTGCTGCGGGAAGGTGGTGCTGCCGTCCGGGTCGCCGGGCCAGTACCCGCCGACGGCCAGGTTGAGGATCAGGAAGAACGGCTTGTCGAACACCCAGGCGTTGCCGTTGAGGTCGGCGGGGGTGCGCCGCTGGTAGACGGTGCCGTCGACGGACCAGGTGATGGAGTCGGGGGCCCAGTCCACGGCGAAGGTGTGGAAGTCGTCGGCGAAGGCGGCCCCGCCGGGCAGGGTGTACCCGGCGCCGATGCCGCCCGATCCGGAGTAGCCGGGGCCGTGCAGGGTGCCGTGGACGGTACCCGGCTCGAAGCCGACGTTCTCCATGATGTCGATCTCACCGCTGTTGGGCCAGCCGACGCTTCCGATGTCCGCTCCGAGCATCCAGAAGGCGGGCCAGATGCCCTGCCCGCGCGGGATCTTCATCCTGCTCTCGACGTGTCCGTACGTCGCGGTGAACTTGCCGGAGGTGTTGAGGCGGGACGAGGTGTACTCGCAGGTCCCGTACCAGCACTGGTAGTTGCCGGGGTTCTCCTTGCGCGCGGTGATGACGAGGTTGCCCTGGCCGTCGAGTGCGGCGTTGCTGTTGCCCGCGGTGTAGTACTGCCGTTCGTGGTTGTTGACGTTGTCGCCGGTCTCGGTCAGCCACTTGCTCCCGTCGACGGCGGACCCCGCGGGCCCGTCGAACTCGTCGGCGAAGGCCACGGCCTGCGTGGAGGAGGCGGTCGTGGAGGACGCGGCCGGGTGGGGTCCGGGCGCGGCCGAGGCGCCGGCGGGAAGCGCGGTCATGGCCAGGGAGCAGCAGAGCAGGGACAGCGCGGAGTACAGGGCCGCTCGGCGCCTCCGCGAAGGACGGCGCACGGCGTGGTGGGGGGAAGGCACGGTCATCACATCGTTTCGGGGTGGGGGGGATGACAGCTCTTTTTTTCTGGGGGGACCGTCGGAACCGCGACGGAATCGCACATACAGTCATGCGCATGACAGATGTGCGCCGAGAGATGAACGCTTGGCGCGGCCGCCCCAGGCGCATCTTTCAACACTTGATTTAAAGCAGTGGTCCGAGGCCCGTCAAGGATCTGGTCCAGACCGGGTGGGTACGGACGCGAGTCGGCACGGCAGGGTCCGGACAAGCCAGGACAAGTGGCGCGCTTCCCTGTCGAAGCGCCCCTCGCCGCCGCCTTCTGCCTGCCCCCGCCCCTCCCCTGTCCGCTCCGGGTCCGTCGCCGTGCGGCCCGCGGCCGTCGGCGGCACAGTGGAGTCAGGGACTGTGTGCGGGGCCGCGCGGCCTGGGCCGGGCGGGCGCGCGCCGTCCGGCCGCACCGGCGGAAGGACCAGCCGTGGACAACGAGAGCACACGGCGTTTCGTGGTGCAGATCCACGACGCCCGGCGCATGCATTTCGACTTCCGGCTCGAGGTGGACGGCGTGCTGAAGTCGTGGGCCGTGCCACGTGGCCCGTCGGACAACCCGAGCGACAAGCGGCTGGCCGTGCCGACGGACGACCATCCGCTCGCATACCGGGAGTTCGAGGGGGTCATCCCGCACGACGAGCAGGGCAGCGGCACCGTGATCGTCTGGGACCAGGGGACCTACCGCCCGACCAGCCACGACCTGGCGGGCTCCCCCGTCCCGTTCGCCGATTCCCTGGAGGACGGGCACGCCACGTTCTGGCTCGACGGGGCCAAGCTGCACGGCGAGTTCGCGCTGACCCGCTTCCGCATCGACGACGAGGACGGAACCCGGGGGCCGGAGGCCTGGCTGCTGATCAAGGCGAACGACCCCCAGGCCGTCCACGACCGGCCGGGCACCCCCGATCCGTACCACGCGCGCTCGGCCCGTACCGGCCGCACGCTGCATCAGGTCGCCGTCGCGGAGCGGGAAAGCCCGGGCTGAGGCCGCACCGGCCCTTCACCGCGCGCGGTGAGCCGGTCGAGGAGACGGTGCGGCGGCCCCTTGCCCGGGCGGACCTGCCCTCCGGCGCGCCGGAGGGCGTGGACCGCGTGCCCTCCCGTGAGCAGCGGGCCCTCGGCCGCCTCCCTCCGGACCATGCCTCCCGCGAGGTGCGGGGCGGGGCCGGGAGCGCGGTCCCGGCGTACTCCTCACGCGCGCCCCGGGAACGGCCCGCCCCCGGGGCGTCAGGCCCTCACCCGTGCGTCGGGGGCGGGGGCCGCCGGCCTCAGGCCTTCGTGGCGGAGGCGAGGTGGGCGAAGACCACGACGTTGTCCTCGTAGTCCTTCTTCTGCTTGTCGTAGACGCCGCCGCAGGTGATCAGGCGCAGTTGGGGCGTGCCGTTGTCGGCGTACACCCGGTCGTCCGGGAAGTCCGCCTTGCTGAACGTCTCGACCGAGTCGACCTTGAAGGTGGCGACGGTGCCGTCGTCACGGGTGATGTCGACCGTGTTGCCCGCCTTCAGCGTGCTGAGCAGCAGGAACACGGCGGGGCCGGTCTTGGTGTCGACGTGTCCCGCCACTACCGAGGTGCCGCGCTCGCCGGGAGTGGCGCCGTCCTTGAACCAGCCGGCGAGGTTCGCGTCGTCCGCGGGCGGCGCGTCCAGCTGCCCGGAGGGACCGATCGCCAGGGAGGTGAAGGGGGCGTCGACCGCGATGGACCTGATCGAGATCCGCTTGGGGTAGGACGGGGGCAGCGCGGGGACCGCCGCGGACGCCGACGGGCCGGGCGAGGCGGGGGCGGAGGCCGTGGGCAGGGAGGCGACGGAGGGGGCCGGCGGGACGCCCGCCGACGCGTCGAAGGAGTTGTAGACGAGGAGGAATCCCAGCCCCACCGCCACGACGGGCCACAGCAGGGACCGGCCGAGAGCAGGGGAGGCGGAATCTTCGTCGGACGGCTGCGGGGCGGCCATGCGCATGCTGCCTTTCGCGTGCGGGGCGGATGAACGGAGGCGGTACGGGGAAATCGGCGCGGCCACCGCCCCGGGGAGGGGCGGCGGCCACGACAGGATTCACTCAGCGGTACGTGGCACCGGTCAGACGGCCGCGGTACCCGAGGCGTTGCGGCGACGGAGCTTGTACGCGGCGGCACCGAGGCCGCCGAGCATCAGCACCGAACCCGCGGCCAGGCCGCTGCCGGAGAGCGCCATCGCGCCACCGCCGGTGTGGACGCCGCCCTCGGGCTTCTCGTGCTTCCAGCTCTTCTCGCCGTCCTCGTCCCGGCCGGAGCCGGACTCCTCGTCCCTGTCCTTGTCCTTCTGCCAGTCGTCGGCCGTCACTCCGGCCAGCGCGCCGCCACCGGCGTGCACACCGCCCTCGGGCTTCTCGTGCCTGCGCGAGTCCGCGTCCTCACGGTCCTCGTCCTTGTCCTTCTTCCAGTCGTCCGACGACAGCCCGGCCAGCGCACCGCCACCGGCGTGCACGCCACCCTCGGGCTTCTCGTGCTTCCGCGAGTCCGCGTCCTCACGGTCCTCGTCCCGGCCGGAACGGGACCCCTCGTCCTCGTCCTTGTCCTTCTTCCAGTCGTCGGACGACAGCCCGGCCAGCGCACCGCCACCGGCGTGCACACCGCCCTCGGGCTTCTCGTGCTTCCGCGAGTCCGAGTGCTCACGGTCGTCGTGGCTGCTGGCGGAGGAACCGCTGTCCTTGTCCCAGTCGTCCGCCGAGGTCACGGCGTATGCGGCGGGAACGGAGACCGCGAGGACCGCCGTGACGGCGGCCGATGCGAACAGGGTGCGGGCAGAGCGCATGGGTACACAATCCTTTCGCCACTCCCGCGCTGGCCGGCTGGTCGTCGGCTCATCGGTTCACGGGGGCGACGTGATCAACCGTCAGCCGAAACCCGGGGGCGCACCACTCGGGAAGGCCGCATTCGAGCGACGCGGTGGGCCCATCGTGTGACAGGGAACCCGAAGTCACCCGTTGGACGGCACGCCACGCCGGGAGGAGGTTTGGGAAAAGATGATCATCGGTGTAGTGGGGTTCCCGGTGCTCGTAGGATCGCCGCATGGACGACATCGCACCCGAAGGCTGCTGCTCCCCCTCACGCGGGGGGTCTGACGGGCCGTCCGGGGCCGTCCCCCTCACCCCCGCGGCGAGGGTGGAACAGCCGGTGCGGGCGGACGCGCCGGCCGGTGACGGCATGGTGCTGGTGCCGGGCGGTTCGTTCCTGATGGGGACGGAGGACCCGGAGGGGTTCCGGGCGGACGGCGAGGGTCCGGTACGCCAGGTGCGGGTCTCCGCCTTCCGCATGGACGCGCACGCGGTGAGCAACCGGCGCTTCGCGGAGTTCGTGTCGGCCACCGGTCACGTCACGGAGGCCGAGCGTTTCGGATGGTCGTACGTGTTCGCCGGTTTCCTGCCGGCCGCGCTCCGGCGCGGCGCGGGCAGGCCGGACGGCACCCCGTGGTGGTGCGGGGTGAACGGCGCCCGGTGGGACACGCCCGAAGGTCCCGGCAGCGGGATCGAGGACCGCTGGGACCATCCCGTGGTGCACGTCTCGTGGAACGACGCCCGCGCGTACAGCCGTTGGGCGGGTGCGCGGCTGCCGACCGAGGCGGAGTGGGAGTACGCCGCCCGGGGCGGGCTCGAGCAGGCACGCTATCCGTGGGGCGACGAGCTGACCCCCGGCGGGGAGCACCGCTGCAACATCTGGCAGGGGCGTTTCCCCACCAGGAACACCGCGGAGGACGGCTACGCGGGCACGGCTCCGGTCGACGCGTACCAGCCGAACGGCTTCGGCCTCCACAACATGGCCGGCAATGTCTGGGAGTGGTGCCAGGACTGGTGGGGCACCGCCCACCCGGCGGCGCGCCGGAGTGATCCGCGGGGGCCGGGGACGGGGGACGCCAGGGTGATGCGGGGCGGTTCCTACCTGTGCCACCGGTCGTACTGCAACCGCTACCGGGTGGCCGCCCGGACCCGCAACACACCGGACAGCACCACGGGGAACCTCGGCTTCCGCTGCGTGCGCACGGCCTGAACCCGCCGTCATTGCGGCAACATGAATATTTTTCCGGGTCATTGACTTAAAAATCGCGCGGTCATCATGCTGGGCGCCATGCACTCACACGGTGGACCTCTCTCGCGGCTCAGGCGCGGGCACGAGGAACGCGTACTCGGTCTGCTGCGCCGGCACGGACCGCAGAGCCGGGCCGAGCTCGGCCGCCAGGCCGGGCTGTCGCGTACCACGCTGTACGACATAGTCGGGACCCTGGTCGCGAGCGGTGCCGTCGTGGCGGCCGCCGCGGAACCGGGCCCCCGACGGCGCGGCCGCCCGGTCGAGCACCTCACGCTCAACCCCGCGGCCGGCCAGGCGGTCGGCATCGACTTCGCCCGCAGGGCCGTCCACGTGGCCGCCGCCAACGTGGCGCACGAGGTCATCGGTTCGGCGAGCCGGGCCCATCCGCCGGGGCTCTCGTGGGAACGCCGGGTGGAGCTGGCCGAGCGGCTGGTCGCCTCGCTGGCCGGCGGTACGCTCCGGCTGTCCTCCCTCGGCACGACCGGCGCGGTCGGGGTCGGCGTGGTCGGCCCGGTGCGGACGGCCGGGGGCGCGCCGCAGGAGCCGCTGGCGACGCTGGCCGGGCTGCTGGGCAAGCGGTTCGGGGCGCCGGTCCTGCTGGACAACAACACACGGCTGGCGGCCCTCGCGGAGTCCACCTGGGGGGCGGCTTCGGCCAGCCAGGACGTGCTGTACCTGCGGCTGTCGCACGGGGTGGGCGGCGGGCTCGTCGTGAACGGTTCGCTGCACCGGGGCGTGGACGGCCTGGCGGGCGAGCTCGGGCACATCACCGCCGACCCCGGCGGAGCGCCGTGCGAGTGCGGCGGCCGGGGGTGCCTGGAGACGATCGCGTCGATCGGGCCCGTCCTGGCCGCCTACCGCGCGCTCGGCGGACGCGCCGACGACGTACCGACGCTCCTGAGGGCGGTCGGCAACGGCGATCCGGCGGCGCACGAGGTACTGCGGGCCGCGGGCGCCCGGACCGGCGCGGTGCTCGCGGGGGTCGTCAACGCGGTCGGTCCGGGCGTGATCGTGCTGGGCGGGGAACTGGCCAGGGCCAAGGAGGCGCTGCTCGCCCCCGTGCAGGAGGCACTCGACGCGCACGTCCTGCCGCTGGCCCGCGGGCGCGTGACGCTGCTGCCCGCCGGACTCGGCGAGGCGGGCGGCGCGCTCGGCGGGGTCGCCCTGGCCCTCCACGAATCGCCCCTGCTCGCGCGCTACCCGGAACCGGGCAGCGAAGACCTTCCCGAGGACGCCACATGAGTTCCACGGAGACACCCGTCAAGCGGGCCGCTCCCCTCCCGGAGGGCGCGGGACGGAGCGGCGAGCCCCGGCGGAGGGGCGTCCGTGTCCCCGCGGTCGCCCTGAACCTGATCGCCCTGCTGGCCGGCGTCGGCCTGTGGGCGTGGCTGGCCTCGCTCGGGGTGCAGGCGCTCCCGGGCCCGGCCGCCGTGGCGGGCAGGGCGGGCGAGCTGATCGCGGACGGCACGCTCGCCGACGACGCGCTGGCCAGCCTGCGCCGCGTCCTGACCGGCTTCGCGCTGGGCACCCTGCTGGCCGTGCCGGTGGGCTTCCTGATGGGCTGGTACCCGGTGGCGCGGGGGCTGCTGGAGCCGTACGTGCAGTTCTTCCGTACGGTGCCGCCGCTGGCCATGATCCCGCTGGCCATCGTGCTGCTGGGCATCGGCGAGGTGCCCAAGGTGTTCGTCATCTTCCTGGCGGCGTTCCTGTCGAGCGTCGTGGCGGCCTTCCAGGGCGTCGTGGGCGTCGAGCGGACGCTGATCGACGCGGCGCGGGTGCTGGGCGCCCGGGACGGGACCATCTTCCTCAAGGTGGTCGTCCCCGCCTCCGCGCCGTTCATCCTCGTCGGGATGCGGATCGGACTGGGTTCCGCCTGGGGGACCCTCGTCGCCGCGGAACTGATCGCCGCGCAGGAGGGGCTCGGCTTCCGCATGCAGACGGCCCAGCTCTACTACGACCTCCCCACCATCTTCGTCGGTCTGATCACCATCGGCCTGCTCGGCCTTTTGATGGACCGGCTGCTGCTGCTCGCCGAACGACGCCTCACCCGTTGGCAGGAGACCCGATGAACGCCAAGATCTCCTTCCGGAACGTCTCCCGGACCTTTCCGCTGAAGAAGTCCGTCTTCACCGCCCTCGACCAGGTGTCGCTGGACATCGGTGACGAGGAGTTCGTCACCGTGGTCGGCCCGTCCGGGTGCGGCAAGAGCACTCTGCTCAATCTGGCCGCCGGGCTCGCCGCCCCCACCTCGGGCGAGGTCCTCGTCGACGGCCGGCCGGTCACCGGGCCCGGACCGGACCGCGGGGTGATCTTCCAGCAGTACGCCCTCTTCCCCTGGCTGACGGTGCGCGGCAACGTCGAGTTCGGGCTGAAGCTGGCGTCCGTACCCGCCGCCGAACGCAGGCTGCGGGCGGAGCGCGCCATCGGCCTGGTCGGGCTCGGTGATTTCGCCGACGCCCTGCCCAGGACGCTGTCGGGCGGGATGAAGCAGCGCTGCGCGATCGCCCGCGCGTACGCCGTCGATCCGCAGGTGCTGCTGATGGACGAGCCCTTCGGCGCCCTGGACGCGCTGACCCGGGTGCAGATGCAGGACCAGCTCCTGGACACCTGGAGCCGCGACCGGCGCACCGTCCTGTTCATCACGCACGACGTGGACGAGGCCGTGTACCTGGCCAGGCGCGTCGTCGTGATGGCCGCGCGGCCCGGCCGGATCCAGTCGGTCATCGACGTGGACCTGCCCTATCCGCGCACCGAGGCCATCCGTCTCTCGCCGGAGTTCGCACGGATCCGCAACGCGGTCTGGACCTCCGTGTACCACCAGACCCGGGCCGCCCCGGCCGCCTGACCCACCCGTCACCCGCTCCCCCGAACTCCCGTAAGGAACCTGCGTCATGCGTCTACCTCAGCGCGCCCTGACGGCGGCCGTCGCCGTGTCCGCCCTGGCACTCTCCGTCACCGGGTGCTCCGGCGGCCCGTCCGCCGGGGGCGGCTCCACCGTCCGCTTCGGCTACATCAGCGACTACAACGGCGCGAGCCTGCTGGCCATCGCGGACCAGCAGGGGCTGTGGAAGGAGGAGGGGCTGAAGCCCGAGTACAAGACGTTCACCAACGGACCGCTCCAGATCCAGGCACTCGGGTCGGACAACCTGGACTTCGGCTACATCGGTCCCGGTGCCATGTGGCTGCCGGCCTCGGGCAAGGCGAAGGTCGTCGCGATCAACACGCTCGCCCGCGCCGACCGGGTCATAGCCCAGCCCGGCATCACCTCCGTCAAGGACCTCAAGGGCAAGAAGGTCGGGGTGCCCGAGGGGACCTCCGGCGCGATGGCGCTCAATCTCGCCCTGCGGAAGGCCGGGATGTCGGAGAAGGACATCGAGAAGGTCCCGATGGACCCCTCCACGGTCGTCTCGGCGTTCGTCTCCGGGCAGATCGACGCGGCCGGGCTCTGGTATCCGCTGATCGACACCATCAAGGCGAAGAAGCCGGGGCTCAACGAGGTCGCGAGTACGGCGGACTTCAAGGACCGGGCGTTCCCCACGGCCTTCGTGGCACCCGCGAAGAGCGACCCGAAGCTGAACGCCAAGGTCGTCACGGTCCTCCAGAAGGCCAACGACTGGCGCGCCGCACACCCGGACGAGGCCATCGACGCGGCCGCCTCCCTGCTGAAGCTCGACCGCGCCAAGGTGGCGGCCGACGCGGCCAACGTGGAGACGCTCTCCACGGCCGATCTGGTGGCCAGGACCGAGGACGGCACCGTGGACGGCTGGCTGGACGGGCTCGGCGAGTTCTTCGTGGACACCGGCCAGCTCGAGAAGGCCCCGGCGGCCGGCACGTACTACGAGGGCGACCTCTACACGAAGGCGTACAAGAAGTGAACCTCCTCTTCCTGATGACCGATCAGCACCGGGTGGACACCCTGGGCTGTTACGGCAATCCGCACGTCGCCACGCCCCACCTGGACCGGCTGGCCGCCACGGGCACGCGCTTCGACCGGTTCTACACACCCACCGCCATCTGCACCCCCGCGCGGGCGAGCCTGCTCACCGGGCAGGCGCCGTTCCGTCACCGGCTGCTCGCCAACTACGAGCGCAACGTGGGCTATCTGGAGGACCTGCGCGAGGACGCGTTCACCTTCCCCGAGGCGCTGGCCGCCCGTGACTACCGGCTGGGCCTCATCGGCAAGTGGCACGGCGGGACCCGCCGCAACGCGGCCTCGTACGGCTTCGAGGGCCCCGACCTGCCGGGCTGGCACAACCCCGTCGACCATCCGGACTACCTGGCGTACCTGGAGGAGCGCGGGCTGCCCCCGTACCGCATCTCCGAACCGGTCCGGGGCACCGCCCCCGGCGGGAACCGGAGCAACCTCCTGGCCGCCCGGCTGCACCAGCCGGTGGAGGCGACGTTCGAGCACTACCTCGCCACCCGCGCCATCGAACACCTGGAACGGTACGCGGCCGGTGAGGAACCCTTCTTCCTGGCCACGCACTTCTTCGGTCCGCACCTGCCCTACCTGCTGCCGGACGCCTACTTCGACCTCTACGATCCGGAGCTCGTCGAACTGCCGCCGTCCATCGCGGAGACCTTCGAGGGCAAACCGCCGGTACAGCGCAACTACAGCGCGCACTGGGCGTTCGACACCATCCCGATCGAGACGACCCGCAAACTGATCGCCGTCTACTGGGGCTACGTCACCCTGATCGACGAGCAGATCGGCCGCATCCTCACCCGCCTCGACGAGCTGGGTCTCAGCGAGGACACCTCGGTGTTCTTCACGGCGGACCACGGCGAGTTCACCGGCGCCCACCGGCTGCACGACAAGGGCCCGGCGATGTACGAGGACATCTACCGCATCCCCGGCATCGTCCGGATCCCCGGCGCCGCCCCGCAGGTCAGGGACGAGCTGGTCAGTCTCACCGACTGCACCGCGACGATCCTCGAACTCGCGGGCTGCGACCCCTCCCCCGCGGTGGACAGCCGCAGCCTGGTGCCGCTGGTGGAGGGCGGCGAACCGGAGTGGCCGGGTGAGCTGGTCGCGGAGTTCCACGGCCACCACTTCCCCTACCCGCAGCGGATGATCCGCGACGACCGCTACAAACTCGTCGTCAACCCGGAGTCGGTCAACGAGCTGTACGACCTGCGCGCGGACCCGCACGAGCTCAGCAACCGTTACACGCACCCGGAGTTCACGCGGGTGCGGGCCCGGCTGATGCGGCGGCTGTACGAACTGCTGCGGGACCGGGGCGACAACTTCTACCACTGGATGACGTCGATGTACGACATCGGCGCCTCCGACTACGACCCGAGCCTCAGCGCCTTCGAGAACGACGACACGACCTGGACCGCGACCGCGGATCCGGGCGCGACACTCACGGAGACCCCATGAGACGCACGCGGAGGACCGCCCGGCGCCGCCTTCCCCGGTGGGCGGCCGGGGCGGCCGCCCTGGTCTGGCTGCTCACCCTCGCCTCGGCCCCGGCGCACGGCACCCAGAGCCGTCCCGCCACCCCGGCGCACGGCACCCAGGACCGCCCCGCCACCCCGGCGACGTACACCAACCCGGTGTCCACCGGGGCCGTCGACACCTTTCCCGATCCGGCGATGATCCGCGGCAAGGACGGCCTCTGGTACGCCTACGGCACCCAGAACCCGGTCATGCAGAGCAAGGGCGAGGACGGGGAGCGGATACTGCCGATCCTGCGCTCGGCCGACATGGTGACCTGGGAGTACGCGGGCGAGGTCTTCACCCCCGCCGACAGGCCGGCCTGGCACGGCGGTTCGCGGCTGTGGGCGCCCGAGGTGCGTTACGCGCTCGGGCTGTACCACCTCTACTACTCCGTCCCCGGCCGCAACACCGTCGGCCTGGCCACCTCCGTGTCCCCGACGGGCCCGTGGACCGACCGCGGTGCCGTACTGCCCTCACCGAGCGGCTGCCCGTCGGGCAACATCGACCAGGCGCAGTTCACCGACACCGACGGCACGCCCTATCTGTACTGGGGCAGTTACGACACGATCTGCGTCGCGAGGCTGAACCCCTCCCTGACCCGGACCGAGGGCGAGGTCACCCAGGTGGCCCGCGGACGCCGGGCCGAGGGCGGCTTCGTCGTACGGCGCGACGACTTCTACTACCTGTTCTACTCCGACGCCGGCTGCTGCGACGGGGCCTACAGCGGCTACCAGGTGAAGGTGGGCCGCTCGACCAGCCCCACCGGTCCCTTCACCGACGACGAGGGCACCGACCTGATGGCCCTCACCAGCAAGGCGGGCGTGGTCGTCGGGGCGAACGGCAACCGGTGGATCGGCCCCGGCCACAACTCGCTCCAGACCGACCTCGCGGGCCAGGACTGGCTGGTCTACCACGGCATCCCCGCCGAGGCGCCCGACCTGGCACCCGCGTCGGGCGGCACCCTGAAGCTGACCAGACGCCCGATGCTCATCGACCGGCTCGACTGGATCGACGGCTGGCCCGTCGTGCGGGCGGGCGCGGGGCCCTCGGACGGGCCGGCCGCCGCACCGGTCACCTCCTGGGCGGCCGGCGGAACCTTCAACGAGGGCGGCCTGTCGGGCTGGCGCGCCGAGGGCGCCGCCCCCGCCGGGTGGTCCACCGCGAGCGACCCGGCCGCGCGCGGCCACGCGGTCCACACTCCGGGCCCGTCCGCGAAGGACACCGCCTATCTCCTCGCCGGCGGGCGCGCCCCCGCGGGCCTGCGGGCCGAGGCCGATCTGAAGGTGACCGGGCCGGGCGGTGCGGCGGGCCTCACCCTCGCCTACCGGGACCCCGGCAACCGGATCGTGGCCTGGCTGGACCGCTCCCGCGGCGCCCTCGTCACCGACGTACGCGTGGGTGGCAGGAGTCGAGGTGAACAGGTCACGGCGCTGCCGTCCGGATTCTCCTGGGACACCTGGAACAACGTGTCCGTGGAGGTGCGCGGCAGGAGGCTGACCGCCGAGGTGACCGGTGACCGGCTGCGGGATCCGGTGGCCGTGCAGTCGCGTGACCTGCCGGCCGCGGCCGTGCGCGAGGGCGCGGTCGGTGCCGCGGCACGGGGCGCGGGCGCGGCGGCGGACAACGTGGGCGCGGCCGCCCTGTACCGGCCGGTGACGAAGCGGGTGGCCGTCGCTCCGCCCGGGCGCCTCCTCCCCGGGTACGGCGACGAGTTCGACACGGCCACGGTCCCGGGCACCCGCGCCGGCTCCCCCTGGCAGTGGGTGCGCGGGCCCGCCGCGGGGGTCACCATGTCCGGCGGCGCTCTCTCCTGGCCGACCCAGGACGCGGAGCTCCATCTGGGGGACAACACGGCCTCCGTGCTGCTGCGGGACGCGCCCGAGGGGGACTTCACGGTGGAGACGAAGCTGCGGTTCGCCCCCGGCCGGGCCGCCCAGCAGGCCGGACTCATCCTGTACGAGAACGACGACCGGTGGTTCAAGCTCGTCCACTCCGTGCTGCCGCTCACCAACGGCGACGGCGCCGTGCTCGACGTGAGCGAGTTCGGCAAGGAGGGCGAACGCCCCACCACGACCCCGCCGACGGCCGTGGCGAACGCGCCGATGTTCGGCGGGCCCACGGCCGACACCATGTGGCTGCGGATGACGTACCACCGTGACGCGGCGCACCGGGAGCACGAGGTACGCGCGTCCACCAGCCGTGACGGCGTCCACTGGTCCCCCGGCGGGACCTGGACCCTGCCGGTGCGGGGCGCGCTGAGGATCGGGCTGGTCTCCCACAACCGGTCCGGGGCGACGGCGGACTTCGACTACGTACGGACGTACGCCGCCCGGTGAGTCCGGCCGCCACTTCCTGAAGCCAGGACCGCCGGATCTCACGTTCCGTCACCGAGGAGGACGATCAGGAGGGGCACCTCCGGAGTGAGCCCGTCAGAACTTGGCGGCAACAGGCCCTGAAATACCTGCTGTTGCCCATGTCTTGACGTGTTCGTAACAAGGGTGGAGTATCTCGCACAGCCGGAGAGAGCGCTCTCCGGCTGTGCGCGTCGTGTACCCGCCCCACGACAGAGGAGACCTCCGTGAACGCACCTTCGAACCTCCACAGACCCCGCCCCGCACCGGCCGGACGACGCAGCGGTGTGCTGGCCGTCATCGCCGGCCTCGTCCTCTCGCTCCTGGCCTTCGTCCCCCAGACCTCCGCGAGCGCCGCGCCCACCCTGCTCTCCCAGGGGAAGACGGTCACCTCGTCCAGCCAGGAGAACGACGGCACCCCCGCCTCGGCCGCGGTCGACGGGAACAACGGGACGCGCTGGTCGAGCGCCTTCTCCGATCCGCAGTGGATCAAGGTCGACCTGGGGGCCGCGGCCTCCGTGAGCCAGATCGTGCTGCGCTGGGAGGCGGCCTACTCCACCGCCTACCGGGTCGAGTTCTCCACGGACAACACCAACTGGAGCACCGCGTACTCCACCACCACCGGCCCCGGCGGGAACGAGACGCTCACCGTGTCCGGCACCGCCCGCTACGTCCGGCTGACCGGTACCGCGCGGGCCACCGGATACGGGCACTCGCTCTGGGAGTTCCAGGTGTTCGGCACGGTGGGCGGCGGCGACCCGCAGATCCCGGGTGGCGGTGACCTCGGCCCCAACGTGCTGGTCTTCGACCCCTCGACCCCGAACATCCAGGCCAGGGTCGACGCGATCTTCAAGCAGCAGGAGTCCGCGCAGTTCGGCACGGGCCGCTACGCGCTGATGTTCAAGCCCGGCACGTACAACAACATCAACGCGCAGATCGGCTTCTACACCTCCATCGCGGGCCTCGGCCTCAAGCCCGACGACACGACGTTCAACGGCGACGTCACCGTCGACGCCGGCTGGTTCAACGGCAACGCCACGCAGAACTTCTGGCGCTCGGCGGAGAACCTGGCCCTGAACCCCGTCAACGGGACCAACCGCTGGGCCGTCTCCCAGGCCGCCCCCTTCCGCCGCATGCACGTCAAGGGCGGGCTCAACCTCGCACCGAACGGCTACGGCTGGGCGAGCGGCGGCTACATCGCCGACAGCAAGATCGACGGGCAGGTCGGGCCGTACTCCCAGCAGCAGTGGTACACCCGCGACAGCTCGATCGGCGGCTGGGGCAACGGCGTCTGGAACATGACCTTCTCCGGCGTCGAGGGCGCCCCCGCCCAGAGCTTCCCCGAACCCCCGTACACCACGCTGAACACCACCCCGGTCTCCCGCGAGAAGCCCTTCCTCTACCTCGACGGCAACGACTACAAGGTGTTCGTCCCCGCCAAGCGCACCAACGCACGCGGTGTCTCGTGGAACGGCACCCCGCAGGGTGAGTCCATCCCGCTGAGCCAGTTCTACGTGGTGAAGCCCGGCGCGACGGCGCAGACGATCAACGCCGCCGTCCGGCAGGGTCTGCACCTGCTGTTCACCCCGGGCGTCTACCACGTCACCGAGCCCATCGAGATCAACCGGGCGAACACCGTGGCGCTCGGCCTCGGCCTCGCCACGGTCATCCCGGACAACGGCGTGACCGCGATCAAGGTCGGCGACGTCGACGGCGTCAAGCTCGCCGGACTCCTCGTGGACGCCGGTACGCAGAACTCCCCGGTCCTCGTCCAGGTGGGACCGGAGGGAGCGGCGGCCGACCACGCGGCCAACCCGACCAGCCTCCAGGACGTCTTCGTCCGGGTCGGCGGGGCGGGTGCCGGGAAGGCGACCACGGGCATGGTGGTCAACAGCGACGACACGATCATCGACCACACCTGGCTCTGGCGCGCGGACCACGGCGACGGGGTCGGCTGGGAGACCAACCGGTCCGACTACGGGCTCCGGGTGAACGGTGACGACGTGCTGGCGACGGGCCTGTTCGTCGAGCACTTCAACAAGTACGACGTCCAGTGGTACGGCGAGAACGGCCGGACGATCTTCTTCCAGAACGAGAAGGCCTACGACGCCCCGAACCAGGCCGCCATCCAGAACGGCGCGATCAAGGGCTACGCCGCCTACAAGGTGGGTGACTCCGTCACCACCCACGAGGGCTGGGGCCTGGGCAGCTACTGCTACTTCAACGTCGACCCGACCATCCGTCAGCAGCACGGCTTCCAGGCTCCCGTGAAGCCCGGGGTCAAGTTCCACGACCTGCTCGTCGTGTCCCTGGGCGGCCAGGGCCAGTACGAACACGTCATCAACGACACCGGGTCCCCCACGTCCGGTACGTCGACCGTCCCGTCCCAGGTGGTGTCCTTCCCCTGAGCCGGGCGGGATGAGCGGAGGCCGCTCATCGCACGGCGCGGGGCCCGGCAGGAGGTGTCTGCCGGGCCCCGCGTCACGCAAGGGAACAGGTCACCGGACGGTGCAGGCCCCACCGCCCAGCGTGAACGCGGCCGGCGCGGCGGCGGTGCCCGTCGAACTGCCGGTGAAGCCGAAGCCCACCGAGGCCCCGGGGGCCACCTTGGCGTTCCAGCCGACGTTGGTGGCGGTCACCTTGGCCCCGGTCTGCTGGTGCGTGGCGTTCCAGATCTGGGTGACCTTCTGGTCGCCCGGGAAGGACCACCCCAGCTGCCAGCCGTCGTAGGCGGTGCCGCCGGTGTTGGTGACCGTCACCTCGGCCTGGAAGCCTCCGGACCACTGGTTGGTGACCTTGTACGCCACCGCGCAGCCGGCGTCCGCCGGCGGCTCCCCCGGGCCGGGACCCGGGTCCGTGCCTCCGCCGCCGGACGCGGAGGACTCCCCGACCTGGATGCCCCGGCCGTTGGTGGAGACGTAGACCCGGCCGTAGACCCGCGGGTCCCCGGTGATCGCCGCGCCGGTCCAGGCCCACTGGTGCGCGTCGTCGTTGATCCGTGTCCAGGTGGCGCCCTTGTCCGTGGAGCGGAAGATGCCGCGTACCCCGCCGATCTTCGCGCTGACGAAGACGGTCTGGTACGAGGCCCCGGAGGCCGCCTTGCCGAAGCCGACGCTGTCGGCCTGTTCCACCCCGGAGAGCTTGGTGAAGCTCGCGCCGGAGTCGGTGGAGCGCCAGAGCCCGTACGCTCCCGTCGGGGCGCCGCCCGCGAGCCAGATGTCGCCCTCCGCGCCGGGCAGCGCCTTGAAGCGGACGTTCCCCTCGGCCGGGAGCCCGGTCGCCTTCGCGGTGAACGTGGCCCCGCCGTCGGTCGACACGTAGAAGGTGCCGGCCTTGAACCCGTAGTACGTTCTCGGGTTCTTCCGGTCCGACTCGACCGTCGCCCCGGCGGGGATCCCGGTGGAGGCCGTCCAGGAGTTGCCGTAGCCCGTGGTGCGGTGGACGCCCGCGCCCTCCGGGCTCCAGACGAAGCCGCTGCCGTCCGCCGCGGCCGCGACCGTTCCGCCTCCGGTGACGCCGGAGGGCTCGGAGCCCTGGAACCAGTTGGCACCGTTGTCGGTGGAGAAGCCGATGTGCGGAGCGGTGTCGGAGTTTCCGACGCGCACGACCGTTCCGGGTGACGTCTCCGCGAAGTCCAGGCTGGTGGTCGAGTCCAGGTTCGGCGAGGTGAACATCATGGCGGGCACGGCGTCGAGGTCCGTGTGCCGGAAGCCGCCGATGTCACCGAGCGCGCTGAGCAGCGGAGCGCCGGAGGGCGGGCTGGCCAGGTCGTTGACGGCCGTCTCCTCCAGGCCCTTGACCATGGGCGTGATCTTGAACTGGCCGCCGGAGTCCCAGGACGTGAGGTTCTCGGTGCCGTAGACCGTCGCACCCGTGCCGTACATCATCCGGTTCGAGTCGAACGGGTCGATCTCCAGCGACTCCGTCATCCAGCCCAGCTTGGGTGCGGTCTCCGGCGGGGACGGGTTCGCACCCCAGCTGAGCCAGGGGACGGAGGAGACGTCCAGGGTGTAGCGGTTGGCGCGGTTCGGGTAGCTCGTGTAGTCCCACGCCTTCGTCCAGGTGGCGCCGCTGTCGGTGGAGCGGAAGATCTGGGTGTCGGGCCACCAGGAGCTGTAGGCCGTCGCCATCAGGGTGCCGGGCTTCTGCCGGTCGACGGAGAGGCCGCTGAAGCCGTAGTAGGTGTCGGCCTCGGCGACCGGGCTGACGTCCGCCCACACGCCGGTCTTCGTGTCGTACCTCCAGATCCGGCCCTTGCCGCCGTCGTAGGGGCCGCCCGTGTCACTCAGCGTCAGGTAGAGGTGGCCGGTCGCGGAGTCGAGTACGCCCTTGTGCGCGAGGTAGCCGGTCGGCTGGCCGGCGATCCTGGACCAGGTGCCGCCGCCGTCCGTGGAGCGGTAGACGGTGTTCTGCTTGTCGGCGACCCCGACGTAGATGTCCCGGGTGGCGCTGCCCGCGCTGCCGGAGCGCTCGTCGAAGGTCACCCAGACGATGCCCTGGTTGTCGTTGCCGTATCCGCTGGTGTCGGACGGGTCCTGCGCGTAGTTGCCCGGGTTGGGGAAGGCGGTCACCTTCGACCAGGTGACCCCCGAGTCGGTGGAACGCCACAGGCCGTTGCCGCTGGGGGCGCCCAGGTACAGCACGGAGTTCTTGTTGGGGTCGACGGCGAGCCGCTCACCCATCCCCCGGCCCGGCATGTTGCCGCCGAGCTTGAAGGGCAGCGTGGCCGCCTTCCAGGAGGCACCGCGGTCCGAGGACCGCAGGACCGCCCCGTTCGTCGGGTCCCAGCTGTTGGTGTACGTGCCGACGGCCGCGTACACCTTGTCGGGCTGGGCCGTGTCGGAGGCGAGGCTCACCACTCCGGACCAGCCCCAGCGGTCCCAGTCCACCCAGTCGAGCAGCGGCTTCCACTGCTTGCCCGACTGGTCCCAGCGGTAGGCGCCGCCGATGTCGGTACGGGCGTAGGCGAGGTTCTTCTCGGTGCGGTTGAAGACGATGCCCGGCACGAAGCCGCCGCCGTCGATCCGTGCGTTCTTCCAGGTGTAGGTGTCCGCGGCGAGGGACACATCCGATGCCTCGGCCGCCGCGGGCCTTTCGTCCGAGCGTGCCACGGCCGGGGTGGCGGTGATCGACACCCCGGCGGTGAGGGCGAGCGCCGCCAGTAGGGCGGCGATGGGTCTGGCGCTCAAGCGCACGGAAACGTCCTCTCCGAGCTGGTCCGCCGCGCAGCGGCGGTACGGGACTGACACAGAGATGGGAGCGCTCCCATAGCGCATCCCGATCGTAGCGCCGCCCGTCGCCCGAGAGAAGGGTGGTGCAGCCGTTTCATCGGATGAATGAGCCCACCGCCGCCGCGAGAGCCCGTCCGCCCCGCCTCACGGACCCCCGCCTCCCTCCGCACGGCCACCGGAAGGCGCCGCACACGTTCTCCATATATCCGAAGACCCCGTGACGCGACGGGCACGCGGAACGGGAAATCACTTCATGAATGCGCCACCCCATTCACGGAGAACCTCCGAAGAAAAGCGAGCAGCACTCAGCTTTTGCGATTTCGTGAATACCGATATCTTTCGGAGCTCCGAAGGGAGCCGCGCCGCGGGCCCTCGGATTACGGGGTCAGGGGAATCGGGGAAACCTGCACACGGCGTGCGCACACCGATCACGCGGCCGGGCACGGAACCCCAGGTCCAGACCTGCTGGACAGGCGATACCGGCCGGAGTGCCCCACTTGAGGGGCGTGCGGTTGCGACGGCCCGGAATTCCTCCGGTGAAGCTCGTGAAGAAAATGCCCGCACGGAATGACCACGTGTGCGCGTCATTCGATTCCAGCGGCCCGATAACCGCGGATCCACCTCGGTTCGATTGGCTGTACGAGGGGCGGGCGTGCTTTGATCCTGGCCCGACGGAGGCCGCACCACGGGTTTCCGTTTTACGTGCACAAGCAATTTCCCGACGAAGGGCAGCGCTCATCATGAACAACACCCCCCAGGTCGAGACCACCGAGATCTCCGACAGCGACCTCGACAACGTCTCGGGCGGCCTCGTCGGCGGTCTCGTCGGCAACGTCACGGGCACCGTCGAGGGCGTCGTCCCGGTCGCCGGCACCGTCGGCTCGGTCACCGGCCTCGTCGAGGGCGCCACGGGCGTGAACACGGGCGCGGTCACCGGTCTGGCCACCGGCCTCACCGCCGGCCTCTGAGAGACGGCAGTACCCCGCCGAGCCCCGGAACCGGTCGGTTCCGGGGCTCGGTGCCGACCGCCGACAGGTGAGGGAAGAGTTCCGTGCAGTTCCGCCAACAGGCCCTTTCCAAGCTGCAGTCGCCCGAACAGCTCGATCTTCCGGTGCGGTTCGCCCGCCCGCAGGGCCTGCTCGCGCTCTGCGTGACCGTCGCCGTGATGGCCGCCGCCTGCTTCTGGGCCGTGACGGGCTCGGTGGCCGCCACCCTCGACGCGCCGGGCATCCTCACCCACTCCCGGGGCAGCTACGTCCTGCAGAGTCCGGTCGCCGGACAGATCACCGAGGTGCTCGCCGACGAGGGCGGCACCCTGCCCCGCGACTCCCCCCTGCTCAAGGTCCGTACGGAGAAGGGGGAACGTGTCGTCCGGACGATCGACGCGGGCCGGCTGACGTCCGTGGCGGCGACGGTCGGCGCGGTGGTCACCACCGGCGCGGACCTGGCGAGCGTCGAACGGATCGACGGCGCCGACGACCCCCTGGTCGTCCTGCTGTACGTGTCCGGCGGCAGTGCCGCCTCGGTTCCGGTGGGTGCCCCCGTCGACCTCACGGTCCAGTCCGTGCCCGCCCAGCAGTACGGCGTGCTGCGCGGCAGGGTGGCCGCCGTCGGCGGCGCGGCGCAGACGAGGCAGCAGATCACCCGGTTCCTCGGCGACGCCCAGCTCGGCGAGCAGTTCTCCCGACACGGCAGGCCGCTGGCGGTCCTGGTGAGGATCGAACGCTCGGACTCCACGGAGTCCGGCTACCGCTGGTCCTCGGCCGAGGGCCCTCCGTACGCCATCGGCTCCATGACCCAAGCCACCGGCTCCATCCGTCTCGCCGACCAGCACCCGATCGATTGGCTGCTCCCGTGACCGCACCGCACCCGTCCCCCGCCGCCCGGCAGTTGCCGCCCCCGGGGCGCGGCAGGCACCGCCCGGAGGGGGGCCCGGGCGGCAGGCGGAGGCCGCGTGCCGCGCCGAAGCCCGCCCGGACGAGGACGGTACGCACCCCCACCGTGCTCCAGATGGAGGCCCTGGAGTGCGGCGCGGCCTCGCTGGCGATGGTGCTGGCGCACCACGGCCGCCATGTGCCGCTGGAGGAGCTGCGGATCGCCTGCGGCGTCTCACGTGACGGCTCGCGCGCCAGCAACGTGCTGAAGGCGGCCCGTGGTTACGGCCTGCGGGCCAAGGGCATGCAGATGGAACCGGCGGCCCTCGCGGAGGTCCCCGCGCCCGCGATCCTGTTCTGGGAGTTCAACCACTACGTCGTGTACGACGGCACCGGGCGCCGCCTGGGGCGGCGAGGCGTACACATCAACGACCCGGGCAAGGGACGGCGGTTCGTCCCGGCCGAGGACTTCGACACCAGCTTCACCGGAGTCGTCCTCGTCCTCGAACCGGGCGAGGGGTTCGAGCGCGGCGGCCGCAGGCCCGGAGTCATGGCCTCCCTGCCGGGCCGGCTGCGCGGCACGAGCGGCACGATGCTGGCCGCCCTGCTCGCCAGCCTGCTGCTGGTGGCCGTCGGCGCCTCGCTCCCGGCCCTGAGCCGTACCTATATCGACATGTTCCTGATCGGCGGGCAGGACTCGCTGCTGGGCGTGCTGTTCGCCGCAATGGGCACCATGGTCGCCCTCACGGCCGTACTGACCTGGTCGCAGCAGGCCAACCTGCTGCGCGGGCGCGTCATCTCCTCCACGCTCGGCGGCGCGCGCTTCTTCCGGCACCTGCTCCGGCTGCCGGTCACCTTCTTCGCGCAGCGCGGCCCGGCCGACCTCGTCCAGCGCCTCCGGTCGAACGACGGCGTGGCCGAGACCCTCGCCCGGGACCTCACCGCGGCCGCTGTGGACGGCGTCGTCGTCCTCCTCTACGCGGTCCTGCTGTGGACGTACGATCCGCAGCTGACCGTCCTCGGGGTGGGCATCGCGCTGCTCAACGTGGTCGCGATGCGCGTCGTGGTGCGGCTGCGGGCCACCGGCACGCAGAAGCTGCGGGCCGACAGCGCGCGGCTGACCAACACGTCGTACACCGGTCTCCAGCTGATCGAGACGATGAAGGCCACGGGGGGCGAGGACGGGTACTTCCGCCGGTGGGCGGGACAGCACGCGACGACGCTGGACGAGCAGCAGCGCCTCGGGGTGCCGAGCGCCTGGCTGGGCGTCGTGGCTCCCGCCCTCGCGACGCTCAACAGCGCGCTGATCCTGTGGATCGGCGGTCTGCGGGCCGTGGAGGGGCACATCTCGGTCGGCCTGCTCGTCGCCTTCCAGGCGCTGGTGACCCGCTTCACCGCGCCGGTCACCCGGCTCAACGGGGTGGCGGGCCGGATCCAGGACTTCGCGGCCGACGTGGCCCGCCTCAAGGACGTCGAGAACTTCCCGGTCGACGCCCTGTACTCCCGCCGCGAGCCGGCCGCGAGCACCCGCCGTCTCAAGGGCCATGTGTCGCTGGAGGACATCACCTTCGGCTACAGCCCGCTCGACGAGCCCCTGCTCTCCGGTTTCTCCCTGTCGGTGGGTCCGGGCCGGCAGGTGGCGCTCGTCGGCGGTTCGGGCAGCGGCAAGTCGACGGTCTCGCGGCTCGTCTCGGGTCTCCACAGCCCGTGGGAGGGCACGATCCGCATCGACGGGCAGCGGCTGGAGGACATACCCAGGGGTGCTCTGGCCGCCTCCGTCTCCTTCGTCGACCAGGACGTCTTCCTCTTCGAGGGGACCGTCCGGGACAACGTGGCGCTGTGGGACCCCTCCGTCCCGGACGAGGACGTGACGGAGGCCCTGCGGGACGCCGTCCTGTACGACGTCGTCGCCCGCCGCCCGGGCGGCATCCACAGCCGGGTGGAGCAGGACGGACGGAACTTCTCCGGCGGGCAGCGCCAGCGCCTGGAGATCGCCAGGGCGCTCGTACGCCGGCCGAGCGTCCTGGTCCTGGACGAGGTCACCAGCGCGCTGGACGCCGAGACGGAGCGGATCATCATCGACGGCCTCCGGCGGCGCGGCTGCGCCTGCGTCGTGATCGCGCACCGGCTGAGCACGGTGCGCGACAGCGACGAGATCGTGGTCCTGGACCACGGGACCGTGGTGGAGCGCGGCCGGCACGAGGACCTGGTGGCCGCCGGGGGCCCCTACGCCGATCTGGTCAGGGAGCACTGACGTGGCATCCGTACCTCCACCCACGGGCACCGGGGTGCCGGGGCAGGACCCGGTCATCGGGGCGCTGGGCGCGCTCGGCGCACCGGTCGACCGCACCGGGCTGCGAAGCCTTTCGCTGGAGGGGCCCCAGGTGCTCTGGCTCGTCGTGGGCGGCGCCCTCGACCTGTTCGCGGTGGACGCGGCGGAGCAGGGGCACTGGCACTTCCTGGGCAGGCTGGAGCCGGGAGCCCTCGTACTGGGGCCGGTCGAGGGCCCGCGGCACACCCTGGTGGGGCGGCCCCTCCGGGAGTGCGCGCTGCGCCGTATCCCGCTGCGTGAGCTGTACCGGCCGGAGTACCCGGGCCAGGGGGCGTACGGCGAGCCGTACGGGTACGACGCCGGGGACGCCTCGCAGGGGCTTCTGGAGCACGCCTTCTCGCTGGGTGTGGGACGCGGCCGGCGGGTGCTGTCCGAGGCCCCGCTGGACGGGCGGACCGCCGCGCCGGAGTCGGTGGGCGACGACGACGTCCTGTGGCTGCCGGTGGCACCGGGCAGTGTGCGCCACGGTGCCGCGTTCGGCGCGGAGGCCGCGGGCGATCTGCTGGTCGACCCCGCGATGTGGCAGGGAATGGTCGATCAGCAGTACCGGCTGCTGTCGGCGCTCGACCGCTGGATCGAGCGGCTGGAGCGCGCCCACGAGGACCGGACAGCGGCGGGCATGAAGGCGGGCGAGGCCGTGCGCAGGGAGGCCGACCAGGCGCTGCTGACCTCGATCGGCCGCTCCCGGAGAGGCGGTCGGCGCCCATCAGGCGTGTCGGACGACGCCGTGTACGCGGCCTGCCGTCTGGTGGCACGGGACTGCGGGATCGTCCTCGCGGAGCCCGCGGCGGCCGGCGCGGTGGGTGACCGCGCCGACCCGGTCGAACGCGTCGCGGTCGCCTCGCGGGTGCGCACCCGCGCGGTGCGGCTCGACGGACGCTGGTGGCGCGAGAACTCCGGTCCGCTGGTGGGCCACCGGGCCGCGTCCGGTGCCCCGGTCGCCCTGCTCTGGCGCCGTGGCAGCTACTGGGCGGTCAGCCCGCTGACCGGCCGGCGGGCCCGCGTCGGCAGCGCGTCGGCGCGGGAGTTCGACGAGCGCGCCGTCATGTTCTACCGGCCGCTGCCGGAGCAGCCGTCGAACAGGAGGCAGCTGCTGCGCTTCGGGTTGTCCGGCGCCCGGGGCGATCTGCGCGGCCTGGTGACCGCGGGGCTGGTGACGGTGGCGCTGGGGGCGCTGGTGCCGTTGGCGACCGGCAGGGTGCTCGGCGTGTACGTGCCGGCCGCGCAGACCGCCCTCATCGTCCAGGTGTCGCTGGCCGTGATCATCTCCGGTGTCGTGTCGGCGGCCTTCATGCTGGTGCAGAACCTCACGATCCTGCGGATGGAGGGGCGGATCGAGAGCACCCTTCAGCCGGCGGTCTGGGACCGGCTCCTGCGGCTGCCGGCGACGTTCTTCACGGAGCACTCCACCGGTGAACTGGCGAGCGCGGCCATGGGGGTGAGCGCCATCCGCCGGGTGCTGTCCGGCACCGGTCCCGTCCTGGTGCAGGCGGGCACGCTCGGGGTGGTGAATCTGGGACTGCTGCTCTGGTTCAGTGTTCCGCTGGCCCTCTCGGCGGTCGCCGTGCTGGTGCTGGTCGCGGCGGCGTTCCTCCTCCTGGGCCTGCGGGAACTGCGCTGGCAGCGAGAGCTGGTGGAGCTCGGGAACAAGCTGAACAACCAGGCGTTCCAGACACTGCGCGGACTGCCCAAGCTGCGGGTGGCGGCGGCGGAGAGCTTCGCCTACGGGGCGTGGGCGACGGAGTTCGCCCGCAGCCGTGAGCTTCAGAAGCGGGCGGGCCGGATCAAGAACCTGACGACGGCGCTCGACGCGGTCTGTCTGCCGCTGTGTTCGCTGGCCGTCTTCGTCCTGCTGGCGGGCGCGGCCCGGGGCTCCCTGACGGCGGGTGAGTTCCTGACCTTCAACACGTCCGTGACGATGCTGCTGACGGCCGTCACCCAGCTCACCGGGGCGTTCGTGTCGGCCGCCGCCGTGCTGCCGATGCTGGAACAGATCAAGCCGGTGCTCGACGCGGCACCGGAGGTACGGGGCGCCAGTACCCGGCCGGGCACGCTGTCCGGGGAGATCGAGGCCAGGGGTGTGTCCTTCCGCTACTCCGAGGACGGTCCCGTCGTCCTGGACAACGTGTCGCTGAAGGTACAGCCGGGCGAGTTCGTCGCGATCGTGGGCCCCAGCGGGTGCGGGAAGTCGACCCTGCTGAGGCTGCTCATCGGTTTCGACAGGCCGCTCTCCGGCAGCGTCCTGTACGACGGCCAGGACCTGGCGGCGCTCGACCGGGCGGCCGTGCGCCGTCAGTGCGGGGTCGTCCTGCAGAACGCCCGACCGCTGTCCGGATCGATCCTGGACTGCATCTGCGGTGCGGAGGCCTTCACGCAGGAGGAGGCGTGGGAGGCCGCCGCGATGGCGGGGCTGGCCGAGGACATCGAGCGCATGCCGATGGGGCTGCACACGATGATCTCCGACGGCGGCGCGATCTCCGGGGGGCAGCGCCAGCGGCTGATGATCGCCCAGGCGCTCGTCCGGCGCCCCCGCGTCCTGTTCTTCGACGAGGCCACCAGCGCCCTGGACAACGAGACCCAGCGCACGGTGACCAGGAGCACCGGGTCCCTGGCCGCCACCCGCGTCGTGATCGCGCACCGGCTGTCCACGGTCATGGACGCGGACCGGCTGATCGTCATGGCGGACGGCCGTGTCGTGCAGGAGGGGCCGCCCGCCGAACTCCTCGCGGACACGGCCGGGCCCCTCCACGCACTGGTGCGGCGCCAGATGAGCTGACCCCGTACGGGCGCGCCGGCTAGGACCGCCGGCCGCCGGGCCTGGGGGCCTCCACCGCGTCGCGGATGCTGGCACGGGCCGCCGAGGCGACGGCTTCGGCGGTGATGCCGAACTCCTGGTACAGCCGCTCGTAGTCGGCGGAGGCGCCGTAGTGCTCCAGGCTCACGATCCGCCCGGCGTCGCCGACCACCTCGCGCCAGCCCTGCCCGACGGCGGCCTCGACACTGACCCGGGCGCGCACGTCCGGTGGCAGCACCTCGTCCTGGTACGAGGCCGGCTGCTCGGCGAACCATTCGCGGCAGGGCATCGAGACCACGCGGACGGCCAGGCCCTCGTCCACCAGCAGCCTGCGCGCGTCGAGGGCGATGTGGACCTCGGACCCCGTCGCCACGAGGATGACGTCCGGGGCGGTCCCGGATGCCTCCACGAGGACGTACGCGCCGCGCACCGCTCCCCCGGCGGGTGCGTGGACACCGTCGGCGCGGTCCAGCACGGGGAGGTTCTGCCGGGTCAGGACGAGTCCGGCCGGGCGGTCGGTGTGCTCCAGGATCGCCCGCCAGCAGGCGGTGGTCTCGTTGGCGTCGCCGGGCCGTACGACGTCGAGTCCCGGGATCGCCCGCAGGGCCGCCAGGTGTTCGACGGGCTGGTGGGTGGGGCCGTCCTCCCCCAGTCCGATGGAGTCGTGGGTCCAGACGTAGGTGGCGGGCAGCTTCATCAGGGCGGCGAGGCGGACGGCGGGACGCATGTAGTCGCTGAACGTGAGGAACGTGCCGCCGTAGGGGCGCGTCAGGCTCTGCAGGGCGATGCCGTTGAGCACGGCGCCCATCGCGTGCTCACGGATGCCGAAGTGCAGGGTCCGCCCGTAGGGCCCTCCCGAGAACTCGGCGGTCTGGCGGTCGGAGGGGATGAAGGAGGGCTCGCCGTCCATGGTGGTGTTGTTGCTGCCCGCGAGGTCCGCGGAGCCGCCCCACAGCTCGGGCAGGACGGGGGCGAGCGCGGTGAGCACCTGGCCGGACGCCTTGCGGGTGGCCATGCCCTTCGCGTCGGCCGGGAAGTGGGGCAGGGCGTGGGTCCAGCCGTCGGGGAGCTCCTGCTCCCGCAGCCGGTCCAGCAGGGCGGCCCGCTCCGGGTGCGCGGTGCGCCACGCCTCGTAGGTCCGCCGCCAGCGGTCCCGGTCGTCCCTGCCCCGCTCCCCGACGGCCCGGGTGTGGGCGAGGACCTCGTCCTCGATGGGGAAGTACTCCTCGGGGTCGAAGCCCAGGAGCCTCTTGGTCCCGGCGACCTCCTCGTCGCCGAGGGCCGCACCGTGCGCCTTGCCGGTGTTCCTCTTGGTCGGGGCCGGCCAGCCGATGATCGTGCGCAGCATGATCAGTGAGGGCCGGGACCGCTCGGCCTTGGCTGCCTCGATCGCGTCGAGCAGCGCGTCGACGTCCTCCACGTAGTCGCCCGTACGCGTCCAGTCCACGGTCTGGACGTGCCATCCGTACGCGGCGAAGCGGGCCGGGACGTCCTCGCTGAACGAGATGTCGGTGTCGTCCTCGATGGAGATGTGGTTGGAGTCGTAGAACGCCACGAGGTTGCCCAGCTGCTGGTGGCCGGCGAGCGACGCCGCCTCGGACGCGACGCCCTCCATCATGTCGCCGTCGGAGGCCAGCACGTAGACCCGGTGGTCGAAGGGGCTGGTGCCCGGGGCGGCGTCCGGGTCGAGCAGGCCCCTCTCCCGGCGGGCGGCCATCGCCATGCCGACGGAGGCGCCCATCCCCTGGCCCAGCGGACCGGTGGTGATCTCGACGCCGCGGGTGTGCCGGTACTCCGGGTGGCCGGGGGTCGCCGAGCCCCAGGTCCGCAGCGCCTTCAGGTCGTCCATCTCCAGGCCGTAGCCGGCCAGGTAGAGCTGGATGTACAGGGTGAGGCTGCTGTGGCCGCAGGAGAGGACGAAGCGGTCCCTGCCGAGCCACTGGTCGTCGGCGGGGTCGTGCCGCATGACCCGCTGGAACAGCAGGTAGGCGAGGGGCGCCAGACTCATCGCGGTACCGGGGTGCCCGTTGCCGGTCTTCTGGACGGCGTCGGCGGCGAGCACCCGTACGGTGTCCACCGCGCGCACGTCCACGTCGCTCCACCCCGCCCGCACGGCCACGGGGAGGGCCAGCCCGGGGTCGCGGGGTGCGGTGCTGCCGGAAGAGGATCGCTCGGGCGCCATGGTGTGTCTCCCTCGGGTGTCGCTTCTCCGTACGACGGGGGCCGGTCGGTGCGGCTCGCCACCCCTCGCATCCTCTGTTCCCTCACCGCCTCCCGCACCCGGAGCGGGACCGGCGGTGCGGCGGAGGCCGGGTGACGGGGCGCGCCGCGCCCCGACGGCGGTCGTCTGCCCCGGGGGGTGGTGGACATGCGCGGGTCCCACGGGCGGACCGGGGCGGGCTCCGCACTTTTCCGGAGCCACGGTCCGCCGGACGGCCGGTGTGGCAGAGTCGTGCCGGTGGACGAGCTGCGGCCCCAGGACCCCTCGCGCATGGGCGCGTACCAGCTGCTGGCCCGGCTCGGCGCGGGCGGGATGGGGCAGGTGTACCTCGGCCGCTCCCCCGGCGGGCGCCTGGTGGCGGTGAAGGTGATCCGGGACGAGATCAGTGATCACCCGGAGGCGCTGGTCCGCTTCCGGCGGGAGGCGGCCACCGTGGAGGCCGTACGCGGTGCCGGCACCGCCCGGTTGATCGAGGCGTCGCTGGACGCCCCGCCCTACTGGCTGGCGACCGAGTACGTCGCGGGGCCCACGCTGCGCGCGGCGGTGCGGGCGGGCGGGCCGTTCCCGGCCGACAGCGCGCTCAGGCTGTTCGCCGCCCTCGCCGAGGGGCTGGCGGCCGTCCACGTGCACGGGGTGACCCATCGGGACCTGAAGCCGCAGAACGTGATCCTGTCGCCGCAGGGGCCGCAGCTGATCGACTTCGGTATCGCCCGCGTGCTCGGCGAGACGTCGCTGACGAAGGACGGGACGGCGCCCGGGACCCCCGGGTTCGCGGCGCCGGAGGTGGTCCTGCGCAACGAGGTCGGCCCCGCGGCGGACGTGTTCGCGCTGGGGGCGACACTCGCGTACACGGCCACGGGCCGGCCTCCCTACGGGTCGGGGGACGCGGCGGCGGTGAGTTACCGGGCCGTGCACGAGGACGTCGACGTGGACGGCGTGCGTCCCGCGCTCGCCGCGCTCATCCGGGAGTGCGTCGCCAAGGATCCGGCGGACCGGCCCGACCCGGCGGCCGTGATCGCGCGCTGTGCGGTGGACTCCGCGCTCGCCACGGACCCCCACTACCGCGCGCTGGTCCGCGACGAGGGCCCGCCCGCGCGGGACCGGGCGGTGTCCGCGCGGGGCGAGGCGGAGACCGCTCCGCTTCCCGCCGACGCGACGGAGCGGCGGCCGGCGGCCGTGTCCGCGGGCCCGTACGGCCCTACCCCGCCCGACGTACCGGACCGCCGGGAGCCCGCCTCGCGCCCAAGCCGCCGGGGGGCGCTCGGACTCGCCGCGGTCGCGGCCGTGCTGGCCGCGGCGGTGACCGCCCTGCTGCTCTCGGGGGAGCCGCGCGACCGGGAGGCCGGGGCGGAGCCCACCGAGGCCGGGGGGACACCCGCGGGCGGCACGGTGGTGTCCCGCCGGCCCGCGACCGGCGCACCAACCACGGGTCCGCCCGGCCACATCGTGAGCGACGCGAAGGCGCGGGAACGCTGGTCCCTGTCCC